>NZ_JAKMSW010000007.1:0-125911 GCF_025772845.1 Campylobacter sp. CNRCH_2014_2849
TAAAACTTTAAAATATAAACTATAACTTTGCTATAATTATGCTTTATATTTTAGAGGTGTGAATGAATAAGATTTTATTACTAGCTGATGGACCTTTTGCGAAAGATTTTTTAAAGAAAATTTATAATAACAAAACCTTCAAAGAGTCTTTGAGTGTTGTGTATTATAATGATGATAGCGTAGACTTAGACTTAGAGAATGAACAAATTTCTTTTTTTAAATTTGATCCTACGAGTTTGATTAAGCTAGAAAATTTATTAAAAGAAAATTTTCATCAAGCTATTATTTATATGCAAGAAGAAGCAGATACATTAGCTTGCTATCAAAATTTAAGAAAATTACATCCAAGATTAAATATAGTTATTATGGATTTGTGGAATAGCCAAATTGATGATAATTTTTGTGAAGTAATTAATATTTATGATACTTTAAGCACAAGATTAACAGGTTGTTTGGATAATATGCCATCAACTGCTCAATTTATAGGACTTGGGCAAGGTGAGATTATGGAGGTTAAAATTCCTGCAGGGTCAAGCTTTGCTTATAGACACATAAGCTCTATTAGCCAAAAACGCTTTAAAATCGTAATGGTTTATAGAAATAATGAATTTATTCTGGCAAGACCTGGGCTTATTTTAATGCCAAATGATAGCATTTTAATCGTGGGTGATCCTAAAGTTTTGCAAAGTGTTTTTACTAATGTTAAAACAAGCTTAGGACGCTTTCCATCGCCTTTTGGAGATAATATACTTTGTATTATAGATATGAAAAAAATGAGTGAGTTTGCTATAGAAAAGCTTATTTTTGCAAGCTTGCTTTTGCATGTAAGAATTAATAGCAAAAAACTTTATTTTAAGGTGATTAATCCTACTTTAACTCCTATGTATTATAAACTTAAATCCTTGCATAAAAATAGCACTGAAGTGATATTTGACTTTGAAAGCACAAATATAAAAAACATTAAACCTTTTGTGGAAAATACTAGCATAGGTTTACTAGTGGTGGAGGATTATCTTTTTGAAAAAGAAAAAAGTTTTCTTTTTACTTTAAAACTTCCTGTGTTAAAAGCAGGTAAAGGGGATTTTGCAGATTTAAAATCTTCTGTAGTTTTAAGTTCAAATTTTGAAGATGTAGAGGGTATTGCTTCTATTATGCTTGATTTTAACAAGCAAATTCAACTAGGCCTTGCCTTGTATTACTATGCTTTAAAATTAAATAAAGCCGAAATTTTTGAATATCATCAGTATTTTGAAAGCCTTTCAAAACTTCATGATGAAAAATTACTTTTGATAGAAGAAAAAGAACATAATCCTATCAATAAATTTTCTTACAAACAAAATATATTGCATTTTGTACCATTTAATGAAAAAATTTTAGGAAACAATTTCAATAAAATTTTAAAAACGGATTTAAATACGATATATTATAAGATGAATAAAAATTATCAATTGTTTATACCATCATTGTGAGAAAATAATGCAAGTTAAGGTAAATTTAGATAAAAATACAAGTTATAATGTCTATATAAATGAGTTAGAAAAATTAAATTTTGATACTAAAGTAGTGATTTTAACTAATGAATTAGTTGCAAAACTACATTTGGATACACTTTTGAAAAAAATTCATGCTAAAGAACTTTTTGTTATAAAAATCAAAGATGGCGAAGAGTATAAAAATTTACAAACTATAGAATACATCTTAGATCAAATGTGTACTTATAGGCTAGATAGAAAAAGCTTACTCATAAGCTTTGGTGGTGGGGTGATCTCTGATATGGGTGGTTTTGTAGCAAGTATATATCAAAGAGGGATAGAATTTATCAATATCCCTACAACTTTACTAGCTTGCGTGGATGCAAGTGTGGGTGGTAAAACCGGAGTGAATAATAAATTTGGTAAAAACTTAATAGGCACTTTTTATCAGCCAAAAGCAGTGTATTGTGAGAGTGAGTTTTTAAAAACTTTACCTTTAAGAGAGCTAGCTGCAGGTATGGCTGAATTTATTAAAATGGCTGTGATTTTTGATGAAGCAATTTTATCTTTTTTGGAAAATTTGGACGAGGATAAAATTTTTAATGCTAAATTAGATGATATTATTTTAGCTCAAATCATCCAAAAAAGTATAGAACTTAAAGCTAATGTGGTTTCACAAGATGAAAAAGAAAGTGGCTTAAGAATGCTTTTAAATTATGGTCATACTTTTGCTCATGTTATAGAAAATCAAACAGGATATAAAAAGTACTTACATGGTGAAGCCGTGGCTATAGGTATGAACATGGCAAATATTCTAGCTTTAAATTTGGGGTTATTAAGCGAGCAAGAATGCCAAAGAGTACAAAAATTGCTTGTGAAATTTAAATTACCCATATCTTATAAAATTTCAAATATAGAAGAGTTTTATAATGCCTTTTTCTTAGATAAAAAAACACATTTTCAAAAGATTAATTTTGTTTTAGTTTGTGGTTTAGGAAAAGCTTGTATAAAAAATGATATATCTAAAGAAGATATTTTACACACTTTAGAGGTGTTTGCATGAAAAAAATTATATTGATTTTGCTCTTACCCTTTACATTACTTTTAGCGCAAGATGATATAGAGCATTTAGAACAAAAATTAAATGAATTACATAATAATTTAGCATATAATACTTGGATAATTAAATATAATAATTTTAACATTTACAGAAAAACTCAAGATGAAATTTTGGCTTTAGAAAAAGAAAGTTTAAAAGCTAATGAACGCAATAAAAGCATTATAGAAAGACAAATTTTAATTTTAAAAGAAAGACTAGAGCTTTTAAGTGAGTATAAAAGTGCAAATTTTTCTAAGATGGTTTTGGCACCTGAAGAAGTTGATAAAATAGATAAGCTAACTAATCCTTTAGCTATTATTTCAGCATACTCACATATAAAAAAATTAAGACGTGACAAAGAAGAATATGTCAATCTTTTAAATAGTTTTAAGCAAACTTTAGATGAGCTTATAAAAGAAAATGTTTTAGTAGCTGAAATAGCTAAATTATCTTCTAATAAAGAGCATGATGAATATTTAAAAATATCCAATCAAATGGTTAGAGATTTTTCACAAACTCTGCGTTTTGGAGAAATTTCTTATTCTGTGTATGAGAAAAAAATTCAAGAAGAGATTGAAAAAACGACAGCTTCAATTAAAATTCAGGGTGTAAGAGCTTTCAATATAGTTTTGGCTATTGTTATAGTTGTAGCCATAGCATTTTTACTCAAATTTATAGCTAGAAAATATATAGGCGATAATGATCGCTTTTATACAGCAAATAAAATCATTAATTTTATTAATATCAATGTAATTGTTTTAATTTTGCTTTTTGGATATATTGAAAATATTAGCTATTTAGTGACCGTTCTTGGTTTTGCTTCTGCTGGTTTGGCTATTGCTATGAAAGATATGTTTATGTCTATGCTTGGTTGGTGTGTGATAGTTTTTGGTGGAAGTTTTAGAGTGGGCGATAGGGTGAGAGTTTTTCAAAACAATACACATTATATCGGCGATATAATTGATATTTCGTTTTTAAGAATAACTTTGTATGAAGATATATCTTTATTAACTTATACAGATAATCGAAGAAGTGGTAGGATAATTTTCATACCAAATAACTTTATTTTTACCAATCTTATATCAAATTATACTCATCATGGGATGAAAACAATTTGGGATGGACTTGATATTACTTTAACTTTTGATTCAAATCATCAAAAAGCCTTAGATATAGTAGAAGAAATCGTTATAAAAGCTTCTAAAGGCTATACAAAAATTGCAAAAGAATCCATGAATAAATTAAGAAATGAATACAGCATTAGAAATCCTAAAGTAGAACCTAGGTTTTTTACATTTTTAGAAGGTTATGGTATGAGAATTTCTGCTTGGTATATGACAAATTCTTATGCGGCCTTGGTTTTAAGAAGTAATATAAGTAAAGAAATTATCAATGAATTTAATAAACATGATGATATAAAAATAGCCTATCCATCACAAAATTTATATATGGCAAAACATGAATTTATAGAAAATAAGGAAGATATTTGAAAAAAAAGGTATATTTTAAAACTTTTGGTTGTAGAACTAATATTTATGATACGCAATTATTAAAAACTTATATTAAAGATCATATTGTCACACAAAATGAACAAGAAGCTGATGTGATAGTTATAAATTCTTGCACGGTTACAAATGGTGCTGATAGTGGGCTTAGAAGTTATATTAATAGTGTAAAAAAAAATGGAGTTAAGGTTATACTTACAGGCTGTGGTGCTGTAAGTAAGGGAAAGGATTTTTTTGATAAAAAAGAAATTTTTGGAGTTTTAGGAGCTTCTAATAAAGATAAAATTAACGAGTTAATCTCACAGGATAAAGCCTTTTATGAGCTTGGAAATTTACGCTTTATCGATACAAAAATCGTAAGTAATTATGAAAATCACACTAAAGCTTTTGTAAAAATTCAAGAAGGATGTGACTTTGCTTGTAGTTATTGCATAATCCCAAGTGTTAGGGGTAAATCAAGAAGTATGCCAAGTGAGGAAATAATAAAACAAATCAAACTTTTGGCTCAAAATGGTTATAGTGAAGTAGTTTTAACGGGTACTAATATAGGAAGTTATGGTTTAAAAGATAAAACTACACTTGGAAAGTTACTGCAAGAAATAGGCAAGATTAATGGTATAAAAAGAGTAAGACTTGGGAGTTTAGAACCTGCTCAAATTGATGAGAGTTTTAAAGAAATTTTAGATGAACCTTGGCTTGAAAAGCATTTACATATTGCCCTGCAACACACTCATGAAAAAATGCTACGCATCATGCGTAGAAGATCACATACGCAAAATGATTTAGCATTGTTTAATGAATTAAATCAAAAAGGTTTTGCTTTAGGAACAGACTTTATCGTGGCACATCCTGGGGAAAGTGAGTTGATATGGCAAGAAGCTTTAGAAAATTTCAAACAATTTAAACTCACACATATTCATGCTTTTATTTTCTCACCACGCGATGGAACGCATTCTGCTTCTATGAGTGAGCGAATTAATGGTGATATAGCCAAAGAAAGATTAAATATTTTAAAAGATATAGTCGCACAAAATAATTATGAGTTTAGAAAAAACCAAAAAAATATTTTAGAAATTTTAGTCGAGAGTAAAAAAGATGGTTTTTATGAAGGCTATGATCAATTTTTTAATAAAATCAAAATTACAAGCAAAGAAGATATTGCTAAACAATGGATAAGTATTGAAAAATATGAATGCAAAGAAGATTGTAACTATGTAAGGTTAGAGGATGAAAAATAAAAAGATTATCTTAGCTTCATTTTTATTGCTTTGTGTTTTTATATTGATTGCATTTTTAAAAAATCAACCAGATTATATTAGCAAGGCTGCTTATGAAGAGCTTTTAGAACAAAATTTAATCCAAAAGGCTATAGTAGAAAATAATGAAATATTATTAAAAAGCAAAGAAGGAAATTTTTTAATCGCTAAAGATGTAGTGGATTTAAATGCTTTGTGGCAAAAAATTCCTTTAGAATATGCTAAAGATTATGATTTGAGTGAGTTTTTTTTGATATTTATTTTACTTGCTTTTCTCATAAGCTTTTTACTCTTTCTTAATAAAAAAAACAAAGATAGGCAAAATTTACTTTCTTTAGAAAAAAATATTTTAGAAAAAAATGAACAAAATAATACCATACAAGATGTAGTAAGTGAAGTTAAATTTAAAGATGTAGCAGGGGTTGATGAGGCTAAGGTAGAGCTTTTAGAAATCGTTGATTTTTTAAAAAATCCTCAAAAATATAAAGATTTTGGTGTGAAAATGCCAAAAGGGGTTTTGCTAGTAGGGCCTCCTGGAGTGGGTAAAACCTTGATAGCAAAAGCAGTAGCAGGTGAAGCTGGGGTGCCATTTTTTTATCAAAGTGGGGCTAGTTTTGTAGAAATTTATGTAGGTATGGGTGCAAAAAGAGTTAGAGAGCTTTTTTTAAAAGCTAAATCAAAAGCTCCAAGTATTATTTTTATAGATGAAATTGACGCAGTTGGTAAAAGTAGAGGGGATTTTTCTAATGTAGAAAGAGATAATACTCTAAATCAACTTTTAACTCAAATGGATGGATTTGAAGATAATAGTGGTGTTATAGTGATGGCTGCTACAAATAAAATCGACCTTATGGATAATGCGTTACTAAGATCTGGGCGTTTTGATAGAAGAATTTTTATATCTTTGCCTGATTTCAAAGATAGAATGCATATTTTGCAAAATTATATGAAAGAAAAAAAATCTAGCGTAGATTTAGAAAAAATTGCAAAAGCTAGTGTGGGTTTTAGTGGAGCTGCTTTGGAGACTTTAGTTAATGAAGCGGCTATTAATGCTATAAGAAGAAAATCAGATTTAATAGAAGAAAATGATTTTTTTGCAGTGCTTAATAAAGTTTTAATGGGTAAAAAAAAGATTTTTTCTCTAAGCGACAAGGAAAGAAAAATTCAAGCCACATATCAAGCAGCTAAAGCCTTGTGTGCTTTTTATTTTGATGTTAAATTTGAAAAAATTACCCTAATTGAAGATAGGTTTAAAGAATATGAAAATACTATCAAATCAAAATCAGAATTATTAAATAAAATAAAAGTTTTTTTAGCAGGTTCAGTTGCTATGGAGCTTATTTTTAATGAAAGTTACACTAATGCACAAAGTGATCTTTTAAAGGTTAAAGAATTGCTCGTTTTTATGGAAACTTTCGCCATGGCAAATGAGGGTTTATTACAAGAGCAAAAGCAAGAAGTGAAAGAATTTTTAGAATTAATGAAAGAAAAAGTAGTGAGATTAGCTAGTATTCTTTTAGAAAATGAAAAAATAGAAAAACAAGATATAGAAAAAATCATAATGGAGTGAAAATGGTAAAAATAGGAATTTTAGTACTTTCAGATAGAGCAAGTAGCGGAGTTTATGAGGATAAATCCGGAGTAGAGATAGAAAAAATTTTAGATTCTTATATAAAAAATGAAAAAAGCTTTTATTATGAGCTAATTCCTGATGAGTATGATTTAATCATAGAAAAATTAGCTTATTTGGCAGATGAAGTAAAATGTGATTTGATTTTTACTACAGGAGGTACAGGGCCTGCTTTGCGTGATGTGACACCAGAAGCAACACAAGCAGTGTGTGATAAAATGCTTCCAGGTTTTGGGGAGTTAATGCGTGCAAAAAGCTTAGAATATGTGCCAACGGCTATACTTTCAAGACAAAGCGCAGGTATAAAAGGAAAATCATTAATTATTAACTTACCGGGTAATCCAAAAGCTATAAGAGAATGTATTGAGCCTATATTTCCTGCTATTCCTTATTGTGTAGATTTGATAGGTGGAGCTTATATTGAAAATAATGAAGAAGTAATTTCTGTGTTTAGACCAAAGAAAAAATAAGTCTAGTTAGACTTATTTTGAGGTTTCATAACCTTGTGATAAAAGTGCATTCATACCACCTTTTAAATTAGTAACTTCTATGTCATTTTGATCTAGTAAAGCAGAAGCTTTAGCACTTCTTGCTCCACTTCTGCAAACTATAGCGATAGGTTTTTTACTTGAAATCTTTTTAATTTCCTCGACGAAATTTTTATTTATACTGCCATCTTCATTGTAAAAGCTAATTTTAATGGCATTTTTTATAGTACCAGTTTGTACCCATTCACTAGGTTTTCTAACATCAATTACTTGATAATTTTCCAAAATATCCGCATTAATATCGATATTTTTAACTTCTGCTAAAACAAAACTAGCACAAAGCATTAAAGATAAAAGTATTTTTTTTATCATTAATTTTCCTTTTTTGTAGCTTCATAACCTTGTGATAAAAGTGCAACCATGCCACCATCTAAATTAGTGCATTCTATACCTAGAGCATCTTCTATCATCATAGCAGTATGTTTGCTTCTTGAGCCTGTAGCGCACACAAAGGCTATGTTTTTATTTTGATAATCTACTTTTTCTTTAAACTCTTGGATAAAGTTTTCATTCATAAAGCCATTATCATCGCAAAGTGCGATGAGTATAGCTTCTTTTATAACCCCATTTTTCCATTCGCTTGGGGTTCTTACATCTATAATGCAAAATTCGTGCAAAATATCTTTAGAAATAGCTATATTTTTCATTTTTCTAAAGCCTTGGAAACGATTTTGCTTAAGGCATTGTTAAATTCGCTAGGGTTATCTATACCCATACCTTCACTAAGTTTAGCCATATTTAGAAGAATATGTGCCATTTCATTAGCTAAGGTATCATTTTCTTTTAAGGCTTTTAAAATTTCATGATTAGGATTGATTTCAAGTATAGGTTTAACTTGCTGTTCTTGCCCCATTTGTTTAAGAATTTGTTGCATAGCAAAATCAGGTTTATTTTGATCATAAACAATACAACTTGGACTATTTGAAAGTCTTTGGCTAAGTTTTACCTCTTCAACTTCATCTTTTAAAACTTCTTTTATTTTGATGAGTAAGCTTGCAAATTCAGCCTTTTGTTCTTCGCTAGTTTCTTCACTAGCTAGATGGTTAATAGCGCTAAATTTTAAACCTTCAAATTCATTCATCATAGGCATAACTATGGTATCAATTTCCTCATCAAGCAATAAAACATTGATATTTTTTTGTTTATAGCTTTCAAGTAATGGAGAATTTCTTAAAAGTTTTTCATTTTTTCCGCTAATATAAAAAATTTCATTTTGACCTTCAGCTAGGTTTTGTTTATACTCTTCAAGATCAATTAATTCTTCTTTGTTTGAGTTTTTAAAGTATAAAAGCTTAGCTATAGCGTCTTTATTTTCGCCAAAACCATATAAACCCTCTTTTAAAACTTTTCCAAAATTTTCATGGAATTTAAGATAATTTTCTTTATCTTTTTCTTTGAATTTTTTAAGTTCAGCTAGGATTTTTTTAACACTTGCTTCTTGAACGCTTTTTAAGATTTTATTTTCTTGTAAGATTTCACGACTAACATTAAGCGGTAAATCTTCTACATCAATAATCCCACGCACAAATCTTAGATAAGTTGGTAATAATTCTTTATCATCATCACTTATAAAAACTCTTTTAACATAAAGTTTTAAACCACTTTTATAATCTACTCTATAAAGATCAAATGGAGCTTGTGCAGGTATAAAGAATAAAGAATTGTACTCTATAGAACCTTCAGCTTTTGTGTGGATATAAAGCATAGGTTTGTTTGAATCATGGAAGTTTTGTTCATAAAATCTTTCATAATCCTCAGCTTTTAAATTTGCTTTATTTTGTCTCCATAAGGCACTTGCTGTATTAATTTGAGTGTTTTTTAATTCTTTTTTAGGTTCTTTTTCGCCTTCTTCTAGTGGTAAATATTCTTCTTTTTCCATGAAAATAGGAAATTGTATATGATTTGAATATTTTTCTACTATGCTTTCAATGCGGTATGAGTTTAAAAACTCTTCATCTTTTAAATGCAAGATTATGCAAGTGCCTTGTTCATCTTTATTTGCATCTTCTATTTCATAACCACTTGCATCAGAAGTCCAAAGATAAGCTTTATCATCTAATGCTTTTTTGCTTAAAACTTCTATTTTAGAAGCTACCATAAAAGCAGAGTAAAAGCCTACACCAAATTGTCCTATAAGTTGAGAGTCTTTTTTGGCATCACCACTTAAGTTTTCTAAAAAGCTTTTTGTACCACTTTTAGCAATGGTTCCAAGATGATTGATTAAATCGTCTTTATTCATACCTATACCATTATCACTTATAGTTAAGGTTTTTGCTTCTTGATTGAAATTAATTTGAATTTTTGGCTCAAATTTTAAATTTTTATAAGCATCATCACTCACGCTTAAATAACTAAGTTTATCAAGTGCATCACTTGCATTAGAAATAAGCTCTCTTAAAAAAATTTCTTTGTTAGAATACAAAGAATGAATCATAAGTTGTAAAAGTTGATTAACTTCAGTTTGAAATTGCATTTATATCTCCTTTATTTAAAAATTAAAAAACCAATCCATACTGCCAAAAGACAAAGGATAACATTTAAAATAATATTTAGAAAAAAGTGAAAATAATCACCATTTTGCAAAAATAACAAATTTTCATAAGAAAAAGTTGAAAAAGTTGTAAAGGCACCCAAAAAACCAGTGCTAATTAAATTTTTAGTAAAAATATGCACACCTTTAGAATTTGCATAAGAAAAAAATAAACCTATTAAAAATGATCCTATTATATTGACCATTAATGTCCCATAAGGAAAGTTATGAGGAATGATTTTATTAAAAAAGTTGCTAGTAAGCATTCTGGATATGGCCCCTAAAAAGCCTCCAAAACCTACAGCTAAAATTGTACCAATCAAGCTTGTGACCTTTCGCTATCTAAGATTGTTTGCATTTTTTCTCTAGTTTGCTCAAGCCAATCATCTTTACTTGTATCGACAAGATCTAGAAATACCACTTTTAAAACACCACTATTTGCACTAAAATTTTGGGTGTCTAAAATTTTAGCTGAATCAACAATTACCACAGGCTGGACTTTTAACTTAAGCTTTTCACTTAAAATTTTAGCTCCGACTTTAAATTTTAAAAGTTTTTGTGTTTTAGATCTTGTACCCTCTGGAAAAATGGCTAAAATTCTATCCTCATTTAATCTTTCTTTGGCTTCTTTTAAAAGCTTTACTAGACCCTTTGGACTTCTATCTATACAAATAATTTTTGGTTTTTTAATCAAAGTTTTAAAAACAGGGAGTTCGCCTAGTTCTTTTTTAGCTATCCAAGATATATTTTTTGGACATAAATCTTCCAAAACAACTATATCTAGCAAGCTTTGATGATTGATTAAAAGCAAATTAGCTTGAGGGTGTATAGAACCTTGGGTTTGAATTTTATAGTTTATTATATATTTTTGCAGTTTTGACCATACTTTTCTGATTTTCCAAATTTTTTCTTGCGATTGCAATAATAAAAAGGCAATACATAAAAAAATAATAGATAAAATAAATTCTACCCAAAATATTAAAGCTTTAAATCTTTGATAAATCTTCACTTTTCACCCAGCCTATTTTTCCATTATTAAATAAAATTTTTTTATATTCATCTCTTGAATCTAACACTTCTACTTCTTGTTTGTATTTCCCAGAATAAAAATGAGTTGAGTTTAGAGTTGGTAAAATTTGTACTTTACTTTCAGCTTTTAATATAGCTTTATATATGTTATTTTGAGCTAAAAAACTTGCTATTAGAGCCAAAATTGCCAAACCTAAAGCTGTGTAGCTTTTTTTAAATACAAACCATAAAGCGAAAATACCACACAAGCTCCATAAAAAAACTTGTTTGTAAAAATTAAAATCATTAGTTTTTGGATTTAAATCACTTTGTGTACTTATACTATCTTCTTTAAGTTCTATTTTTAAGGAAAAATCTTTTAATTCTTTAGAATTTAAATTAAAGTAAGAAAAATCAAAACGCGTTTTACTTTTATCTAAAATAGCATAATAAAATCCACTTTGTTTTTCAAAATCGCCTTTAATAGCCTCTACACCTTGTTTTTGGATATCTTTTATGTTAAAACTTGCTAGATTTGTGTTTTCTCCCGCAAGTTCTATAAATAAAATTATACTATCATTATCAAAACTACTCGCTTTTACTTGTTTAACTTCCAAATTGCTTGCAACTATATGTGAGTATTTATTAGAAGGAGCATCGATTTTTTTAAGTTTAATGGGCTTTATAATTAATGATGAGCTTTGAAAAATATGATCATTTCTACTTAATGAAACGATGATTTTGTTTAAACTAGCATTTAAACTTTTAGCTTCAAACCATAATTTTGTATGATATGAATTAGCCTTTTGTTCCCAAATAGGATTAGGATTGATCCAAAGCATATCATCACTTTTTTCAAAACTCACATTTAAATCAAAACTCACATTAGTTGTGGTAATAACCTCAAGATCTATAGCAAAAGCTTCATCTATGAAAGCTTCATCAGTGTATTCTTTTGCGTTTAATACTAAAGAACCTTGAGGGATGAAATTTTCATCATCGATTTTACTTTCATAATTACTCTCATCACTTGGAGCGATGGTTTGATAAATTTGCTTAGCTTGATCATCTAATTGATTGTAATTTTTTTCTAAAGTGTTATAATCTTCAAAAACACTATTTTCTTGAGCATATAAGTTAAAAGTTAGTAAAAAAAGACAAAAAAATTTGAAGATTTTTAGCAATTTAAAAATCCTTCAAACATTTTAAGTCCTACTTTTGATCCAAGAATATCATCGCACATTCTTTCAGGATGTGGCATTAATCCAAAGACTTTTTTATTTTCATCACAAATTCCTGCTATATCGTTTAAAGAGCCATTTGGATTGTTGATATATCTTAGTAAGATCATATCTTTATCTTCTAGCATTTTAATATCATCTTCGCTATTAAAATAATTTCCTTCTCCATGGGCAATAGGTAATTCTATGATATCATTTTTTTGAAAATTTTTCAAAAAAGCATTATTATTTGATACTACTTGCAATGCTTGCATTTTAGAAATAAAACTTAAACTATTGTTATGTTTCATAGCTCCTTTTAAAAGTCCAAGTTCTAATAAAATTTGAAAGCCGTTACATATGCCTAGAACATATCCACCTTTTTGAACATGCTCTTTAAGTGTTTTTATAGCAGGAGCAAGTTTTGCAATAGCAGCACATCTTAAATAATCTCCATAAGAAAAACCTCCAGGTAATACGATTAAATCTGCACTAAAATCTTGTCTTTCATGCCAAATGATTTCAGTTTTTATCCCTAATTTTTCAAAGGCATAAGCTGTATCAAACTCACAATTAGTTCCAGGAAAACGAATAATAGCTACTTTCATAATATTATCTCATAATCTTCTATCACAGTATTTGCAAGTAATTCTTTACACATTAAATCAACTTGTTTAAAAACTTCTTCTTTATCATCACAAGCTATATCAAAACTAATTTGTTTTGAGGTTTTAACATTTGCAATATTATTAAAATCCAAAGAATGCAAAGCCTTTTCTATGGCTTTGCCTTGAGGATCTAAAACCCCATTTTTAAGTGTGATATTTATAGTTACTTTCATTATTTTTCCTAACTTAAAATTCTTTTTAAGACTTCTTCGTAAGCCATTTTTACATTACCTAAGTCTTGTCTAAAGCGATCTTTGTCTAATTTTTCATTAGTTTTACTATCCCAAAATCTACAACTATCAGGACTAATTTCATCAGCTAAGATCATATTTCCTTCATTATCAATACCAAATTCTAATTTAAAGTCAATCAATCTTAAGCCTTTAGATTCAAAGAATTTTACTAGAATAGAATTGATATGTCTTGCGGTATTTTTGATTAATTCTAAATCTTTTTCACTTTTTACTAGATTTAAAATCAAACAATGCTCATCGTTGATAATAGGATCACCTAAATCATCATTTTTATAACAAAACTCAACTACAGCAAAAGGTAAAATCGTGCCTTCTTTAATGCCTAATCTTTTTGTTAAAGATCCTGTAGCTACATTTCTAGTAATAACTTCAATGGGTATAATATTACATTTTTTAACAATTTGTTCTTTTTCACTGATGGTTTCTACTAGATGGGTTTTAATGCCTTCTTTTTCTAAGAGATGAAAAATTTCAGTACTAATTTTACAATTTAATGCACCTTTTCCTGCTTCATTACCCTTTTTTTCTGCATTAAAAGCTGTTAAATCATCTTTAAATTCTGTGATGAGTAAATTCTCATCATCAGTTTTAAACATTTTTTTACCTTTTCCTTCATATAAAAGATCTAATTTCATAGCTATTTTACTCTCCTTTTGTAATGTTTAAAATTTTAATTGCATCTATTGCGGTTTTTAGTTGTATGTCATTATTAATTTGTTCTTTGGTAATGATATTTCTATCTTCTTTGTTGTCTTTTTTCTTTTCTTGATGTCCGATTTTATCTAGTTCAGCTTGTAAGTGTTTTTTAAGATCACTTTCTTTGATTTCAAAGCCGTGATTTTCTTCTTTACTTACTTTTCCTGGAAATACTTCTATATCAGGATTAACTCCAACAGCTTGTATAGTTCTACCACTTGGTAAATAATATTTTGCTATAGTAAGTCTCAAGCCTTCTTTACCTTTTTCATCCATAGGTAATATAAGTTGCACACTACCTTTTCCAAAGGTTTTTTCTCCTATGATAATAGCGCGTTTAAAATCCTGCAAAGCCCCACTTACAATCTCGCTCGCACTTGCACTGCCACCATTTACAAGCACTACTAAAGGTGCATTAGTGATTTTTTTACTAGGATTTGCTTTAAATTCTACATTCTCGCTTTCAATTTTACCTTTTTGTGAAACGATTACTCCTTTATCTACAAAAAGATTTACTAAACCCACTGCTTGATTTAAAATACCGCCTGGATTGGTTCTAAGATCTAGTATAATTCCTTTTGTATCAGAATGTTTTTTGATCGCTTTACTAGCTTCATCTACAACATTTTTATCAAAATTAGTCACTCTTAAATAAAGTAAATTTTCATTTTCAATTAATTTTGTATAAACACTATCTACTTTTATGATATCTCTTTTTAAATTTACATCAAATGGCTTTGCATCGCCTTTTCTATAAATAGTTAGAGTAACCTTTGTTTTAGGCTCTCCACGCATTTTAGAAACAGCTTCATTTAAAGTCATACCTAAAGTTGATTCGTTATTAATTCTTAAGATAATATCATCAGTTTTAATACCTGCCTTATCCGCTGGACTTCCTTCTATAGGAGCTACAACACTAATTGCTCCATCTTTTTGGGTAATAGTAAAGCCAAGTCCACCAAATTCCCCATTAGTTTGTTCTTTAAGCTCTTTATAACCTTTTTCATCTAAGAAGGAAGAGTGGGCATCTAAATTTGTAAGTAAACCTGCTATGGATTTATCAACCAAATCTGTATAATTAACATCATCAACATAATATTGTTCTATGATAGACATAGTTCTTGTAAGTTTAGATAAAGCTTCTATTTTTTTTTCTGCTTCGCTAGGAGCAGGATTTTTAGCTTGCAAGTTAGTAAAAATAAAAGAAGCGGTTATTAAACTACAAATGCTAGCTGCGATAATAAGATTTCTTTTTGTCTTCAAAGGAAAAACTCCAAAATAAATATGAATTCATAAAATAATTATCTAATTTTAGTTATTTTTGCTTAAAAAATCGTAAATAAAGTAAATATTTTTATGATATTAGCGTGTATATATAAAAAATTATTTATAAATATAACTAAATAAACTTGACAATAATAGACTAAAGTTATATAATACACTTCATATAAAAGTAAAAAGGAGTAAAAATGGCAAATATACAAGATTTTTTAACAGATTCTATGCTTTCAAATATAGAAAGTACAATTTCTTTGGCCATTCATTCTAAGAATAGTGAAATAAAACCTTTGCATTTATTATGGGCTTTAAGTGTTGATAGCTCCAGTTTGCTTAATCAAGTTTTTAATAAATTAAATGTTTCTAAAGAGGCATTTGAGTTAGAAGTAAAAAGTAAAATTTCATCTTTTCCTACTAGCTCAAATGTAAATAAAGACAATATTAAATTTTCAAATGAATTTATTAATTCTTTAGAAAAAGCAAAAGGCTTGGCTTTAGAAAATAAAGATAGTTATTTAGCTGTGGATATGTGGCTTGTTTCAGAAAGTGCTAGCGGGGTTATTAAGGAACTTTTGTCTAAATTTGTAGATTTAAATGAGTTTAAAAAAGAATTGGAATTTATTAGAGCAGGAGCTAAAATAGAAACTAAAACAAGTGATGAAACACTTGATTCTTTATCTAAATTTGGTATTGATTTGACTATGAAAGCTAAAAACAATGAGCTTGATCCTGTTATAGGTAGGGAAGAAGAAATTCAAAGATTAATGCAAATTTTAATCAGAAAAACTAAAAATAATCCTATTTTATTAGGTGAGCCAGGGGTAGGAAAAACTGCTGTGGTGGAAGCTTTAGCACAAAGGATAGTAAAAAAAGATGTTCCTACTTCATTGCAAAATAAAAAAGTTATAGCTTTAGATATGAGTGCTTTAATAGCAGGAGCAAAATACAGAGGTGAATTTGAAGATAGATTAAAAGCTGTTGTAAATGAAGTAATAAAACATAAGAATGTAATTTTATTTATAGATGAAATTCACACCATTGTAGGTGCAGGTGCAAATGAAGGGAGCATGGATGCAGCAAATATTTTAAAACCTGCTTTAGCAAGAGGTGAACTCCATACTATAGGTGCTACAACCTTAAAAGAATATAGAAAATATTTTGAAAAAGATGCAGCTTTACAAAGAAGATTTCAGCCTGTAAATGTAGCTGAACCTAGTGTAAATGAAGCTTTGGCTATGCTTAGAGGTATAAAAGAAAAATTAGAAATTCATCATAATGTAACTATTAATGATAGTGCTTTAGTGGCAGCTGCAAAGCTATCTAAGCGTTATATAGCTAATAGATTTTTACCTGATAAAGCGATTGATTTAATTGATGAGGCTGCAGCGGAATTAAAAATGCAAATAGAAAGTGAGCCAAATTCTTTAAGAAAGGTTAGAAAGCAAATTGAAAGTTTGGAAGTAGAAAATGAAGCTTTAAAAATGGAAGAAAATGAAGCTAATGAAAAAAGATTGGAAGAGATTAAAAAAGAATTAGCAAATTTAAAAGAAGAGCAAATCAAACTTAATGCCAAATTTGAAAATGAAAAAGCAGTATTTAATGGCATAAGTGCAAAGAAAAAAGAAATCGATACTTTAAAAAATGAAGCTATTTTGGCTAAAAATAAAGGAGATTTTCAAAAGGCTGCTGAAATAGAATATGGCAAAATTTTAGAGTGCGAAAAAGAGGTTTTAAATTTAGAAGAAAAATGGAAACAAATGACCCAAGAAGGAGTTTTGCTTAAAAATCAAGTAGATGAGGATTTAGTAGCTGGTATTTTAAGTAAATGGACAGGCATTAGTGTGCAAAAAATGCTCACTTCTGAAAAACAAAAATATTTACATATTCAAGAGTATTTACAAGAAAGCGTCATAGGGCAAGATGAGGCTTTGAGTGCTTTAGCTAAAGCTATTAAGCGTAACAAAGCAGGGTTAAATCAAGCAACTAAGCCTATAGGAAGCTTTTTATTTTTAGGGCCAACTGGAGTAGGTAAAACAGAAAGTGCGAAGGCTTTGGCTAAATTTTTATTTGATGATGAAAAAGCTATGGTGCGTTTTGATATGAGTGAATTTATGGAAAAACACAGTGTATCAAGACTTTTAGGTGCACCTCCAGGATATATAGGGCATGAAGAAGGTGGGGAATTAACTGAAGCTGTTAGAAGAAAGCCTTATAGTGTGATTTTATTTGATGAAGTAGAAAAAGCCCATAAAGATGTATTTAATATACTTTTGGGAATTTTAGATGATGGTAGGGCTACAGATAGTAAAGGCGTAACGATTGATTTTACTAATACTATCATTATCTTAACTTCTAATATAGGTGCAAATTTTATTATGGAGTTAAAGGGCGAAGAAAAAGAAAAAGCTATCAAAGAAGCTCTTAGAAACTTTTTTAGACCGGAGTTTTTAAATCGTTTAGATGATATTATCACTTTTAACCCTTTGGGAGAAAGTGAAGCTAAAAAAATAGTTAAATTGCTTTTTAATACCTTGCAAAAAAGTCTTGAAAATAGGGGTATTAAAGCAAGCTTGAGTGATAATGCTGCTAGTTTAATAGCAAAAGTTGGTTTTGATGTAGATTTTGGCGCAAGACCATTAAAAAGAGCTTTGTATGATATGGTAGAAGATAAATTAAGTGATATGATATTATCGGATGAATTAAATGAAAATGATGAGATTATTATAGATTCTAAAGATGATGAAATCATCATTGTTAAACAATAAGCAAGTGTAATACTTGCTTATTTAGAGTAAAATTATCTTAATAATACTAAATTGTAAATACTTCGTATATTTGATTAAAAAATTATCATTTTTTATCTATTCTTAACAATAAATATTTTAAAATCTTTAATGATATTTCTATAATTTAAGGAACAACAAATGAGTGATTTAGATATTTTTAATCGCCGTTTAGACGCATTAGAAAAACTTCCTCTTTTGAAAAATGAGATTTCTATCTCTAAAGCCTTAGAGCAATCAGGTTTTTCAAGAAGAGATTTTATGAAATGGGCTAGTGCTATGACTGCATTTTTAGCATTACCTGCTAGCTTTACTCCAGTAGTTGCAAGAGCTGCTGAGCTCAGTGATAGACTTCCAGTGATTTGGCTTCATATGGCTGAATGTACAGGATGTTCTGAAAGTTTATTAAGAAGTGATGCTCCTACCATTGATAGTTTGATTTTTGATCATATTTCTTTAGAATATCATGAAACTATAATGGGTGCTGCAGGTTGGCAAGCTGAACATAATCTTGAAGCTGCTATGGAAAAATATAAAGGTAGATATATCTTAATGGTAGAAGGTGGTATACCAACAGGTGCTACAGAAAACTTTTTAACTATAGGACCACATGGAAAAACAGGAAGACAATTAGCAGAACAAGCCTGTAATGATGCTTTAGCTATTTTTGCTATAGGTACTTGTTCAGCTTTTGGTGGTATCCAAGCTGCTAGACCTAATCCAAGCAATGCTGTAAGCTTAAGTAAAGTAACAAATAAAACAGTTATCAATGTACCAGGTTGTCCTCCAAGTGAAAAAAATATTATAGGTAATGTGATTCATTACATATTGTATCAAACATTGCCAGCACTTGATGCCTATAATAGACCAAAATGGGCTTATGGGTTAAGAATTCATGATCTTTGTGAAAGAAGAGGACGCTTTGATGCGGGTGAATTTGTGCAACAATTTGGTGATGAGGGAGCAAAAAAAGGATATTGTCTTTATAAAGTAGGTTGTAAAGGCCCTTATACTTTTAATAATTGCTCAAGAGAGAGATTTAATCAACATACTTCATGGCCAATCCAAGCAGGACATGGTTGTATAGGCTGTTCTGAACCTGATTTTTGGGATACTATGGGACCTTTTGAAGAAGTGATGGCAGGAAGATTATTTGATACTGTTTATGGCTTGGGTGCTGATAGCATTTCAGATAAAATTGGTATAGGTGTGCTTTGTGTAACAGGCGTAGCTGTTGCTGCGCATGCTGTAATTGCTTCATTAGAAAAAAATAAGGATTAAAAATGTCAAAAAGAATTATTATAGATCCACTTACTAGAATAGAAGGACATTTAAGAGTTGAAGTAGTGGTTGATGAAAATAATGTCATTAAAGAAGCATATTCAGGATCGACTTTATGGAGAGGGATTGAAACTATTGTAAAAGGTCGTGATCCAAGAGATGCAGGCTTTTTAACTCAAAGAATTTGTGGTGTTTGTACTTTTTCACATTATAGAGCAGGGATTATCGCAGTAGAAAATGCTTTAGGTATTACTCCGCCACTAAATGCAGTTTTAACTAGAACTTTAATGAATGCAGCTTTATACATGCATGATCATCCTGTACATTTTTATCAACTTCATGGTCTTGATTTTGTTGATGTTGTAAGTGCTTTAAGTGCTGATGTAAAAAAAGCAAGTGATGAAGCATTTAAATATACTGATATGCCTTATGCAACAGGTGCAGATAAGCTTTTAGAAGTTCAGCAAAGACTAAAAACCTTTGTAGATAAAGGAAATCTTGGACCATTTGCAAATGCTTATTATGGACACGCAACTTATCGCTTTACTCCTGAGCAAAACCTTATTGCACTTTCGCATTATTTAGAATGTTTAAGAATTCAAAGAACAATAGCTCAAGCTATGGCGATTTTTGGTGCTAAAAATCCTCATCCACAAAGTTTAACAGTAGGTGGTGTAACTTGTGTTATGGATCTTTTAAACCCATCAAGAATGGCTGAATATATGACTAAATTCCAAGAAGTAGCTGATTTTATTAATCGTGCTTATTATCCGGATTTAATCATGGCAGCTAAAGCTTACTCTAAAGAAGCAAGTGTATTAAATGATGTAGGGGTAAATAACTTTTATACTGAGAGAGAATTCCAAATTTCAAGTGATGAATGGTTGTTTGAAGGTGGTATTATTAGAAATGGTGATTTGAGTAAGGTTGAAGAAGTAGATGAAGCTAAAATCACCGAAGAAGCTACAAGATCATGGTATGCAGACAATGAAGCTTTACATCCTTATGATGGTAAAACTAATCCAAACTATACAGGCTTAATTGATGGTGAAAGCATTGATGATAAAGGCAATATGGTTCATAGTAAGGTATTTGATATTAAAGGCAAATATAGCTGGATTAAAGCTCCAAGATATGAAAATTCGCCTATGCAAGTTGGGCCATTAGCAAATATTTTAGTAAATTATGCTAAGGGTAATAAAATTGTAGTAGAAGCGGTTGATTCTTTCTTAAAAGCTACGAATTTACCAGTTCAAGCACTTATGAGCACTTTAGGAAGAACAGGAGCTAGAGCAATTGAAGCTAAAATTATTGCTGATCATGGTTTAAAAGCATTTGATTCTTTGGTTGAAAATTTAAAAACAGATGAAAGCACTTGTACTACTTATGTAATTGATAAAAACAAAGAATACAAAGGTAGATTTATGGGAAGTGCACCTCGTGGTGCGTTAAGCCATTGGTGTAGGATTAAAAATGGTGTAATTGAAAATTGGCAAGCAGTAGTTCCTTCTACTTGGAATGCAAGTCCAAAAGATGCAAATGGAGTAGGTGGTAGCTATGAACAATGTCTTATTGGTATGAAACTAGCTGATGTTAAACAGCCTTTAGAAGTAATAAGAGCTATTCACTCTTATGATCCTTGTATAGCATGTGCAGTACATGTAATGGATACTAAAGGTAATAATCTTAGCGAGTATAAAGTTAATGTAAATTTATAAGGAAAGGACTTTAGTATGGATTCTAAACATTCCTTAAAATCAAACAGAAAGGCTGAATACGAATTTAGTATCGGTCTTCGTTTTACACATTGGTTAAGAGCGGTTGCAATCGTGATTTTAGTGGGGACTGGGTATTATATTTCTTATGTATTTCAATCTCCATCTATTTCATCTGAACCGACTTTATTTATGCAGGCAAAATATCGCATGGTGCACCAAATTTTTGGTTTTATCTTAATAGCTTGTGTGATTTTTAAAACATATTTGTTCTTTTTTGATTCAAAAAGTGATGGTGAGAGAAAGAGTATAAAAGATATTTTTAATGTAAAATTATGGATAGAGCAAATTAAATTTTACATTTTCTTAGGAAAGCACCCGCATTTACAAGGTGTATATAATCCTTTGCAATTTGCAACTTATTTTTTCTTTTATCTTGTTATGTTTGGGCTTATTTTAACGGGATTAATCCTTTATATGCATGTATATCATGAAGGCTTGGGCGGATTTTTATACAATATCTTAAGACCTATTGAGGTAATGTTAGGTGGATTAGCTGATGTTAGAACCTACCATAGAATTTTAATGTGGGTTGTGTTGATTTTTGTTCCAGTGCATATTTATATGGCTGTGTTTAACTCAGTTAAAGGTAAAGATGGTGCTTTAGATGCTATCTTTAGTGGTTATAAATTTGTAAGAGAAAATCATTGAAACTTCTAATTTTAGGCATTGGTAATATTATGTTTGCAGATGAGGGCTTAGGTGTTCATCTTTGCAAACTTTTAGAAAAAAATTATAAGTTTTATCACGAAAAAGACTCAGTGAGCTTTGTAGATGGTGGAACTTTGGCTTTACAACTTAGCTATATTATAGCTGAATATGATGAAATGGTTGTGATTGATTGTATTGCAGCAGATGATGCTAAGATCGGAGATATTTTTTTCTTTCCTTATGATGTAATGCCAAAAAAAGTTAATTGGAGTGGTAGCGCACATGAGGTTGAAATGCTTCAAACTTTACAATATATGGAGCTTATGGGAGATTTACCTAAAACTCAAATTTTAGCCTGTGTGCCAAAACGCATAGAACCATTGAGTTTTGAACTTTCAAAAGAAGTCTTAAATGCTTTAGAAAAAATGGAGAAAATTTTACTTGATTTTTTAGAGAAAAAAGGCTTTGCTTATGAGAGAGTTGCTAATTATAATATACAAGAGCTTGCTCTAAATTCTTATAAAAGCTAAGCAAAAAGCTTAGCTTAATTTTTAATCATCAAATTTTTGTCCTAAGAAATTTCCATTTACATCAGTATAAATTTCCATCATATTATTTAGTTTAAATTTATAACCTTGAATTTCTTTTTCAACTTTAATTATACTTGCATTTGGGTGCATTTTCTTAATCGTTGCTAAAACATTTGGACTTAAAAAAGAAGTATCAATTGGTCTGTATTTTGCATCAATTTCTTTCCAATCTCCATTGATGAAAAACTCAAGTTCAGTTCCATTATCTAAATAAACATCAAAACTATCAATATCTTGTTTAACTAAAGCAATGTTTGAGCCTGTAAAATGTTTTTGTATAAAATTTTTAGAATTTGCCGGTAAAGCATTTACACCTACAACTATATCTCTTGCAAAAACACAACTTGCTAGAGTTAATGCCGCTAAAGCTATTTTTAATTTCATTTTTTATCCTTTATGTTGAATTATTTATGAAATCATATTGCTATTGAGTGAATTTTGTGTGAACTTAAAAGAAATAGCAAGTATTTAATTGTATAATGATAAAAAAGTTTTTTAAAAGGATAAATAATGTATAGGTTTGCACCATCGCCTACTGGAGATATGCATATTGGAAATTTAAGAGCAGCTTTATTTAATTATATTAAAGCAAGACAAGAAAATTCTGATTTTATTTTGCGTATTGAAGATACGGATAATGCTAGAAATATAGCTGGAAAAGAAGAAGAAATAAAAGCTATTTTGAAAGAATTTGGTATAACTTGGCAGCATTATTATGTACAAAGTGAGAATTTGAAATTTCATCGTCAAATGGCTTTAAAGCTAGTAAGTGAAAAAAAAGCTTTTGCTTGTTTTTGTACCGAGGATGAATTAGCTCATAAAAAAGAACTAGCTAAAAGTAAAAATCAAGCATATAGATACGATGGTACTTGTGAAAAACTTGCAGATATTGATGTATTAAATTGTGAAAAACCTTTCGTAATCCGTCTTAAAAAACCTCAATCGCAAATGAAATTTATAGACTATATTAAAGGTGAGATTGGTTTTAATCCCGAAGATATTGATAGTTTTGTGATTATGAGGGCTGATAAAACCCCAACTTATAATTTTGCTTGTGCGGTTGATGATATGCTAGAAGGTGTTACTTGCATTATAAGGGGCGAAGATCATGTTTCAAATACTCCTAAGCAAGAACATATTAGAGCAAGTTTGGGTTATGATAAAAGCATGACTTATGCACATTTGCCTATCATTTTAAATGAAGAAGGTGTTAAAATGAGCAAAAGAGAGGCTCATTCTAGTGTAAAATGGATGCTTGATAATGGATATTTAGCAAGTGCTATTGCAAATTATTTAATACTTTTAGGTAATAAAACTCCAAAAGAGATTTTTACTTTAGAAGAAGCCATAGAATGGTTTGATTTGAAAAAAGTTTCAAAATCTCCTGCGAGGTTTGACACTAAGCGTTTAATGCAAATTAACCGTGAGCATATAAAAATGCTTGATAATGATAAATTAAATTCTTTATTAAATTTAGGCAAAGATGTAGCTGAGCTTGCAAAATTTTATACTCAAGAAGCTAGCACGCTAAATGAGATAAGAGAAAAAATACAAGCAATTTTTGCAGTTAAAAATTATAATGAATTTGAAAATGAATGTAAGCTAATTAAAGAGATTTTAAAAGATTTGGATTTACCTCAAGAATATGATGAGTTTAAAAAGATTTTGATGGAAAAAACAAATTTAAAAGGTAAAAATTTCTTTATGCCTTTGCGTTTAGTATTAACAGGGGTTACTCATGGACCTGAAATGAGTGAAATTTATACTTTAATTAAGCCTTTTGTTAAAGAAATTATAAAGGAGTAAAATGGGAGTTGGAACAAGTTTGATTGTATCTTTGGTGCAAATTTTTTCTTTAGTTATTGAAATTTATGTATGGATTATAATCATTGCAGCATTGATTTCTTGGGTAAGGCCTGATCCATATAATCCTATAGTGCAAATTTTATATCGTTTAACTAATCCTGCTTATGCTTTTGTAAGAAGGTTTATTCCTACTACTATAGGGAGTATTGATTTAGCACCTTTGATTATTATTTTAGGATTAAAATTTATCCAAATATTTTTATCAAATTTAATTTTAGGAAGTTTATAAGTGTTGAAAAAAAGTGTAGTGTTACTTTTAGCTGGAGTGGTTTTTGCAAATAGTGCGATGTATTCTTATAAAGAATTAGAGCAAAGACCAAATTCTTTAGCTAAGGATTATTATTTATATCGTTTATTAGAAAAAAATGAATTTAAAAAAGAAGAAGTTGAAGGTTTAAAAGAACATATTTATCGTTATGCAGGGCGTATTAAAAATGCCATTGAAGCTATTATTCCGCCTTTGGGGTATAATAAAGAATATGAAGCTTGTTATAAATTTAATACGCAAAATATCTTAGATGCTAATGCTACTTGTCAGCTTATAAGATTAAATAGTTTAACTTTTATACAAGATCTTAATGCTTCAGTGCGTAATGAGATGAAAAAAAATATCCCACAGGATAATCCAAATTTAACAAAACTTTTAGAAGCTTTTGATGCTAAAGATCCTCTAAGTTATGCGGTTTTAAATTATGATAGTGCTAATTTTTATAAAATCTATAATTTCTTAAAAGATAAAAAAGATTTTTTCTTAGAAAAAGATTTTGTAAATGAATTAGCTAAAGAAAAAGAATTTACAAATTTTGTAAAAGAAATTATCATTAAGAAAAAAAGTCCATTGATAAGAAAATCTCTAGTCAATGTAGATGCAAATTTAACTTTTCAAGATAATGCTTTTTATCTAGGTGTAAATGCTATTTTAGAAAATGACGATAAAAAAGCATTGGAATTTTTTCAAGTAGCAAAAGATACTTTTAAAAGCAAACCTTTAGTAGATAATGCAAATTTTTGGCTATATTTGATCACTCAAGATAAAAAGTACATTGATGAGCTTGCTCAAAGTGATTCTTTAAATATTTATAGTCTTTATGCAAGAGAGTTAAAAGGCTTGCCTTTACCTAAAATAGAAGAATTAAAGCCAAAAAAACAAAAAAATGATTTTGATATGAAAGATCCTTTTGCTTGGCAAAAGCTCGCAAAAGAAATTGCAAAAGGCACTCCTAATGAGCTAGAAAAACTTGCAAAAGATTTTTATACCAAGGAAAATATCGCTATTTATGCCTATATTAAAGAAAGGGCCGAAGGTTTTAAAAAACATTATTTTATTATGCCTTATTTTGAATATTTAAAAGATTATTCTACGCAAAGAAAAGCTATGATTTTAGCTTTAGCTAGACAAGAAAGTCGTTTTATACCAACAGCCATTTCAACTTCTTATGCTTTGGGTATTATGCAATTTATTCCATTTTTAGCTAATCATATAGGCAATAAAGAACTGCAAATTCCAAATTTTGATCAAGATATGCTTTTTGAACCAAAAACAGCTTATACTTTTGCAAATCATCATTTAGATTATTTAGAATCTAAACTTAATTCCCCGGTTTTTGTGGCTTATGCTTATAATGGAGGTATAGGATTTACCACTAGAATGCTCAAAAGAGAAGATATGTTTAGAGCGGGAAAATATGAGCCATTTTTATCAATGGAGCTTGTTCCTTATGCAGAAAGCAGGGTATATGCTAAGAAAGTTTTAGCTAATTATGTTGTTTATTTGCATCTTCTGAACGATAATACACCGATTTCGAAATTTTTTGAAACTTTAACTCAAAACACTGATTCTCAAAACACAAATCAAGTTTTAAAATAGGTTTTTGCACTAATTCATCAAGAGTGATTTTGTAATAACTTGCATAATCACTTTTGATGATATATTTAAATAATTTATCATTTTGATCTAAGGTTTTTATATTAGTTTTTTCTCCATCTATGAGTATTGAAATTTGCTCTTGTTTGATGTTGATATTTGGCAAAAAACTAAGTACAAAAACTTCTTTTTGACTTTTTTCATCTAATACAGGGTTTAAATAGCTCAATAAAGCAACTACTCTATTATCTTTATAATTAAAATTAATTTTTTGTGCATACATCAGAGTTTGACTTTTTAAATTAATTTCACTTTGCTCTTGGGTTTTATTAGAGCATGCGGTAAAAATAAGTGTTAAAAAAACAATCATATAAACTTTTTTCATATTTTTGTTCCTAATTTTTTTATAATTATAAGCTTTTAACTTTTAAAAAGATATAATTTCATTTATTTTATTTGATTTAAGGAAGTTATGAAAAGATTAGCAATGGCTTTTAGCGGGCCTTCCAATTCAGGTAAAACGACTTTGATTACTCAAGTTGCTAAGTATTTTATGGAGCAAAATTATAAAGTATGCATTATAAAACATGATCCAAAAGATAAAGCAAGCTTTGATATAGCAAAAAAAGATAGTTTTAAATTTTTTCAAAGTGGTGCTGATGTAATGGTTTTAAGTCCCACAAGGACAACTTTATTTACACATTCTCCAAGTACTTTAGATGAAGCTATTTCTAAACTAGGAGAATTTGATTTTTTATTTATAGAGGGCTTAAAAACCTTAGATATGCCAAGAATTAGCGTTTTTTGTAAAGAAGTAGATGAGAGCTATTTTGCTTATTCTAAGGCTATTGCAAGCTATGAGAAAATTGAAAATAAAAATTTAACTTGGCTTTATTTGGATGATTTGGAAAGTATTTGTGATTTTATATTAAAAAATTCAAAAAAAGTATAGAGGTAAAATATGCAAGAATTAATTGACGATATACAAAAAGCAGTGATTGAAATTTCAAAAGAACTTAGATATTTAAAAGATTTTGATTATACCACTTCTCAAAATGCCACAGGAGATAATCAATTAAAACTTGATGTGAAAAGCGATGAGATTATCACTAGAATTTTAAAGCAAAGCAAAGGTTTAAAAAGCTTAATTAGCGAGGAAAAACAAGAGCAATTGCTAATCAATGAAAATGAAAAATATGTTGTTGCTTATGATCCTTTAGATGGTTCTTCTTTAGTAGATGTGAATTTTGCTATAGGTTCTATTTTTGCTATTTATGAGCAAAAGGCTAGTGCAAAAAATCTAAAAGCAGCAATTTATGCTATTTATGGCGTGCGTTTAGAGCTTATAGTGTGTATAGACACTCCTAAGCTTTATAGATTAAATGAAAAAGATGAATTTGTTTTTGTTAAGGATTTGAGATTAAATGAAAAAGGCAAATTAAATGCAAGCGGTGGGACACAAAAAAATTGGTCAAATACTCATAGAGCCTTTATAAAAGCTTTATTTGATGAGGGTTATCGCTTGAGATATTCTGGTGCTATGGTGAGTGATTTGCACCAAATTTTACTCAAAGGTGGAGGGTTGTTTTCATATCCTGCAACAAGCGATGCACCAAATGGAAAATTAAGAGCATATTTTGAGGTGTTTCCTTTTGCTTTTATTTTTGAAAAAGCAGGAGGATTTTCTACCAATGGAGAAAATAATTCTTTACTTGATTTAGAATTTGAAAAAATTCATGCAAGTACGCCATGCTTTTTGGGTTCTAAATATGAAATTGAAAAACTAAAACAAGCTTATAAAGGTTTTTAATGGCTGAAGTTAAAGATGAATTTGAGTTGGCTTTAGAAGTTAAAAAAAATGAACTTCAAGCTTGTCAAAACGAAAAAAAAATAAAATCTTGTTTACCTTGCTCTATGATTTTTGAGTGCTCTTTAAGAAAAGAGTATATAGAAGCAGTTTATAAGAGTATGTCTAAAGGTAAAGAAGGTGGATTTGATTTTTAATAAAGGTTGAAAATGCGTTATATTACTACCCCGATATATTATGTAAATGATGTGGCTCATATTGGTCATGCTTACACTACGATTATAGCAGATACTTTGGCTAGATTTTATCGCTTACAGGGAGAAAAAACATTCTTTTTAACAGGCACAGATGAACATGGTCAAAAAATAGAGCAAGCTGCTAGCGTTAGAAATTTTACCCCTAAAGAATATGCAGATGAAATTAGTGCTAAGTTTAAAAAACTTTGGGATGAGTTTGGAATTTCTTATGATTATTTCATTAGAACTACGGATGAAAATCACAAATTAAGCGTTCAAAAAGCATTTAAAAAAATGTATGATAAAGGTGATATTTACAAAGGCACTTATGAAGGCTTTTATTGTGTTTCTTGTGAGAGTTATTTTACCCAAACTCAGCTTGTAAATGAGTGTCATTGTCCAGATTGTGGTAAGAAAACACAGCTTTTAAAAGAAGAAAGTTATTTTTTCAAGCTTTCTAAATATCAAGATCAAATTCTTAAATGGTACAAAGAAAAAGAGCCGATTTTACCTAAAAATAAGGCTAATGAGTTGATTTATTTTGTAGAAGGTGGCTTAAAAGATCTTTCCATTACAAGAACGAGTTTTGAATGGGGTATAAAGCTTCCAAAAGAACTAAATGATGAAAAACATGTGGTGTATGTTTGGCTTGATGCTTTGATGAATTATGTGAGTGCTTTGGGCTATGGACTTGATGATGAAAATATGGATCTTTGGCCTGCTCATATACACTTTGTAGGCAAAGATATTTTGCGTTTTCATGCAGTGTATTGGCCTGCGTTTTTGATGAGTTTAGAACTTCCTTTACCTAAATTTATAGCAGCACATGGTTGGTGGACTAAAGATGGTGAAAAAATGAGCAAATCTAAAGGCAATGTTGTAGCGCCTAAAGAAGTAGCAGATACTTTTGGTTTAGAGGCTTTTAGATATTTTTTACTCAGAGAAGTTCCTTTTGGTAATGATGGAGATTTTTCGCAAAAAGCATTAATCACTAGAATCAATGCAGAATTGAGCAATGAGCTTGGAAATTTATTAAATAGAATTATCGGTATGAGTGCTAAGTATTCTCAAAATATTATTGAGTGTAAAGATGTGAATTTGTATTTTAATCAAGAATTAAATGAATGCAAAGAGTATTTAGATAATGCAATCAATGCTTTGGAAAATATCCAGCCAAATCGCTATTTAGAGGAACTTTTTAAGGCTTTATCTTTAGCAAATTTAAGTATTAGTAAATATGAGCCTTGGAATTTGATTAAAAATAATCAAACGCAAAAAGCTAATGCTTTAGTGGCTTTATGTGCTAATATTTTAACAAAAGCAACTATTTTACTTTCAGCTGCTATGCCAAAGACAGCATTAAAAATTGCAAAGGCTTTAAATTTTGAAATATCAAACGAAAATTATCAAAAACTAATTTTAAATAATCAATTATGTGATTTAAAATCAAGTGCATGTGAAGCTTTGTTTCCAAAAGTTGAATTAACCCAAGAAAATAAAAAAGAAGAAAAATTAGAAGAGAAGTCAAATTTAGCTCAAATTAAAATAGATGATTTTAGAAAAATCGAAATCAAAGTAGCATTAGTAAAAGATTGTCAGAATATAGAAGGCAGTGAAAAGCTTTTAAAATTTCAACTTGAACTTGAAAATGGCGAACTAAGACAAGTGCTTTCAGGTATTGCTAAATTTTATAAAGCTAGTGAGTTAATAGGCAAGCAAGTTTGCGTAATTACAAATCTAAAAAAAGCTAAAATTTTTGGTCATGAAAGCCAAGGTATGATTTTAAGTGCTCAAAAAGATGAAAAATTAGTTTTGATAAGCCCGCAAGGCTTTATCGAAAATGGAGCTTTAATAGGCTAGATGAATATTTCTAACTTTATCGAACTTATTAATGCTCGAGTTTTAAATTATGGAGCAACTTCTAGTGTTTATGATTTTAGTATAGATTTAAACAAAGTCAAACAAGCAAGTGTTTTTTTTGCTAAAAATAATGAACAAGCAAGCTTTGCTATAAAACTTGGTGCTTATGTTATAGTAAGTGAGGAAAGATTAAAACTTGAAGATAAAGATGTGTTTTATCTTCAAGTTGATGATTTAGAAGCAACTATTTTTAGACTTTTTAGATTTTTAAGTGAAGAAAAATCTTATGAATTTATATATTGCAATCATGTAGAATTAAAATTTGCAAAGGCATTTAATTTTAAAGTCTTAAATTCAAATATTTTATTAGATTTTGATCTTTTAAAAAATTCAAAAGAAAAAACTTTCTTTTGCTCTGATGATGAAAAATTTATTTTAAAACTTAAATCAAATTTTCATGCTTTAAAAGCATGTAAATACGAAATTTTAGGCTCTAAATCTTTATTTCAAACAAGTTTGCTTTGTAAAAATTTGTATTTTAAAGATTTAAAATTTGCATTTTTTTATGCAGATATTTTTGCTAGATTTATTGATTTTGCTGAAAAGCAAAATCTATCTTTTAATTTTAATGAAAAAAAGTTAGATCTTTTTAAGGCATATTTTTTAAACTCAAAAAATGAAATTTGTGTTTTTGGTGGAAGTTCTAGAGTAATTTTACTTGTGGAAAACGAAAAAGATTTTGAATTTATATGCCAAAAGCTCCAAGGCGTTAAAGATTTCAAAATAGCATTAAAAAATTCATTATTTTGTGATTTTTCTTATATAAATTTGAGTGAATTAAAGAATTTTTTTGATTTTAAATATTGCCTAATCAAAGAAAGCGAAGAAGAGTTTTTGGAGTATTTTTTAGCACAAGAGAAAAAAATTAGTTTATTTGATTAAAAAAATATCAACTTTAAAAAGATATATTTACGATTTTATTTTATTAATTTAAGGAAAAAATATGAAAAAATTTTTATTTTTAAGTTTATTTGCTGCAGCTGCATTAAATGCTGAAATTTTAGTTTATGGTCCAGGTGGTCCTGCTCCTGTTTTGAAAGAGCTTGCTAAGCAATTTGAAGAAAAACATGGAGAAAAAGTTATTATTAATGCAGGACCAACACCTAAATGGATAAAAAAAGCAAAAACAGATGCTGATATTATTTATTCAGGTAATACTTCTATGATGGATGGTTTTGTTAAAGCAATGCCAAAACAAATCAAAATACAAGATGTTCAAGTTTTAAATGCTAGAGGCTCGGGTATGATTGTAAGAGCAAATAATCCAAAAAAAATTAAAAAATTTGAAGATCTTTTAAAAGATGGTGTTAATGTTATGGTGGTTGATGGAGCAGGGCAGGTTGGCTTATATGAGGATATGGCTTTAAAAACAGGAAAAATTGAAAACCTAGAAAAATTAAGAAAAAACATTAAAGTATATGCTAAAAATTCAAAAGCAGCGGTTGATGAGTGGAAAAATAATCAAAAAATCGATGCTTTAATCATTTGGACACATTGGATTAAAGCAGTTGGAGAGAAAGAAAATAAATTTATTTTAGCGGATAAAAATTCAATCATTTACAGAGCGGCTGAAATAGTTCCAACGCAAAAAGGTTTAAAAAATCCAAAAGTAGCTGAATTCATCAAATTTACACAAAGTAAAGAAGCTCAAAAAATTTGGAAAAAAGAAGGTTGGGTAGCTAAATAAAAATCAAAGCATTTTACAAAAAGTAAAATGCTTTTATAATATTATTTTTCGTTGATTTCTGCTTCGATGCTAATTTGTACTTCATCGCTAAGTGTTAAGCTAGAAGTATCAGGAGCAAATTTGAAATCACTTCTTTTAATTTGTCCTTGTAGAGTAAAACCTGCTTTTTCTTTACCACTATCTGTTTTAATAACACCGCCAATTTCAGTATCTAAAACAACATCTTTGCTTATTCCAGCAATGCTTAATGAGCCATACATTTTACCTTTTTCATTAGAGATTTTTTCATATTTACTCATAGTAAAAGTAATGTTTGGATGAGTTTTTGCTTTAAAAAAATCATCTTGTTGTAAATGTGCATCTCTTGCTTTATTTTCTGTGTTTATAGAAGCAACTTTTATATTTGCTTGAAGTTTGTTAAATTCAAATTTAGCACTATCAAAATCAATTACTGCATCATAATCTTTAAAATTTCCATTTACATTGCTAATTTGTAAATGTTTGATTTTAAAAGCTACATTTGTGTGTGCTTTATCTAAGCTAAATTCTTTACTCAAAGCACTACTTGCCAAAATCGAAGCAGCTAAAAATGAACCAAATAATATTTTTTTCATGTTTTCTCCTTAATGTTTAAAAAAGCAAATTATACAAACTAAAATAAAATGAAAGTAAATTTTTAAACATATTCTATAAAATCTTTTACATTAGCCTCTTTAAAGCCTTTTAGTCTTAATAAACAACTATCACATTTACCACAAGCTTTATCTCCTCTTTCATAGCAAGACCAAGTATATTCTAAGGCTACCTTTTCTTTTAGGGCTAATTCAACTATTTGTCCTTTACTTAGATGAACTAATGGGGTTTTTATTTGTACTTTGCAAGTTTTTGTTGTTCCTTCATTGATAAATTCATTAGCTTTTTGTATAAATTTCGCACTACAATCAGGATAACCACTGCTATCTTCTTGTACCACTCCTATAAAAATACTTTCACAATTTTCCTTTTCAGCTATAGCACCTGCGATAGATAAAAAAATGCCATTTCTAAAAGGAACATAGGTGTTTGGGACTTCTTTTTCATGTAGTTTTTCTTTGGGAATTTCTAAATTTAAATCTGTTAATGAGTTTCCTCCAATATTTGCTATAAATGACACATCTAAAATATATTTTGTTTTTATGTTAAGTTTTTCACAAATTTTATTAAAACATTCCCTTTCTTTAAGCATGGTGCGTTGGTTATAGTCAAAATGTAAAGCAATGATCTCATATCCTTCTTTTTTAGCTAAATATGCACATAAAGTACTATCCATACCACCACTTATAATACAAAGAGCTTTTTTCATGCTTTTCCTTAATTTTGATATAATTTTGAAATTATAAAATCAAAAGGATAATAATGATTTTTTGTGAAGAAGAAATGGATATTTCTTTTCTTGAAAAAATAGCACAGAAAATGAGCGATCAAAATATAGAGCTTGTTTTGGTAGATGAAAGAGTTATGCGTGAGATTAATTTTAGTCAAAGAGGTATAGATAAAACTACAGATGTGTTATCTTTTCCTTTGATACAAAATTGTGAAAATTTACTTGGCAGTATTGTGATAAATTTAGATGAAGTAAGTAAAAAAGCAATGGAGTATAAACACAGTAATGAAGAAGAGATGGCATTACTTTTTATACATGCTATGCTTCATTTACAAGGATATGATCATGAGGTAGATCAAGGACAAATGAGACAAAAAGAACAAGAATGGATTGAATATTTTAAGCTACCAAAAAGCCTGATAGTAAGAGTGCAAGAGGAGTAAATATTTAAAAAATTTTAGCTTATGTGTGAGTTATATACCTATAATGAAAATACATTTATACTAAATATTTTAGGAAAAATTTGATATTTGTTTATCTAGTTTGACAAAGAGTAGTACTAATTATGATTTTGTCCAAACAAAGTAAAATCAATATTTAAGGTGAGAAAATCAATACGGAGCCTATGATAAAGCTCCTTATTCTGCCGGAGCAATTGAAATTTTTATAAGTTTTGATAAGGGTTAAAGCCTTTTTAGAAGAAAATTTAAAACTTGCTTATTTGATCTTAAACAATTTTAATCGTCAAATTTTTGTCTTAAAATAGTCCCATTATCATCAATATAAAGTTTCATTTGATTATTAAGTTCTATTTTGTAATATGAAATTTTTCTTTCTATTTCAATAATCGCTGCATTTGGATAGGTATTTTTAATGGTATTTTGTATTGCTAAAGGCAAAATAGCATAATTTAAAGATCTGAAATTTTCAGCTTCTTTAAATTCTCCATTGAGTGAAAACTCAATTTCACTTCCATCACTTAAATAAATTTCGTAAGAATATCCATCTTGTTCTACTAGACCAATCTCTGCATTAAAGTAATCTTTAATAAATTGTTTGATATTTACCGGCAAAGAATCAGGTGCTATGACTATACCAGCATTAAGAGTATTTAAACTAATCAAAAAAGCTAAAGCTAGTTTTTTCATTTTTAACCTTATTGTATTTTTGACGATATTGTATCTTATTAATGTGAATTTTATGTGTAAGCTAGAATTTAAATAGCTTTTTGTTATAATTATTAAAAATACAAAGTAGGGCAATGGTAGCTTCATTTTTAATCGCTTTTAATGTTATTGTATTTATTTTTGTAAATTATCTTTATTTTGGTTCTTTAAATTTAGATACTATTTTGGGTTTAAATTTATTTTTTTTTCAAGGATTTTACTGGCAAATTTTAAGCTCAATATTTATGCATGGAAATTGGCCTCATTTGATTTTAAATATGATAGTGCTTTTTCAATTTGGTTCTATGCTTGAAAAATACTTAAAAAGTTTTAAATTTGCCCTGCTTTATTTAATCGGTGGAATTCTTTGCTCTTTGCTTAGTGCTTTTTATGTGTATTTAAGTTTTGATGGTAGTTTTGTAAATGTAGTGGGTGCAAGTGGTGCTATATGTGTTTTAATGGGGTATTATGCATATTTGGATAAAACCGCCACCAAAGGACTTATCGTGGCTATATTATTAATGAGTTTTGTGCCTATTTTTATGGGTGTTAATATAGCTTGGTATGCACATATTTTTGGCTTTATATGTGGATATGCTTTGGGTAAATTTAAGGTTATAAGATGAAATATATCTATTTTATTCGTCATGCTAAAGCTCAAAAAGAAAATTACGATCAAGATTTACAACGAGAACTTAGTTCTAGTGGAAAAGATGATTTAAAAACTATGATTTATAGGATTAAGGATTTAGAATTTAAAGCCCAAAGCATTATCTCAAGTCCTGCTAAGCGCTGTATAAAAACAGCACAAAAACTCTGTAAAAGCTTTTCTTTAAAAGAAAAAGATATCAAGATAGAAAAAAGCTTTTATGATGGTAATTTAAAGGATGTGTTAAATTTTATAAAAGAATCAAAAGAGAGTAGGGTAGTGCTAATTATGCACAATCCTTTATTGCAAGAACTTTGTGAGTATCTAGCTCATATAGACTTAGAAAACTTTCCAACTTCTGCTATTTTATGTATGCAATTTGATATAAAAGAATTTAAAGATATAAAAGAACACAGCGGGGAAGTTGTGTTTTTTGATTATCCTAAAAGTCAAGAAAATAACTAATCTACATTTTTAAACTTCAAATTTATTTAAGCAAAAATATAAACTAAAATTTAGTTGAAATGAAAAATATACATCTTTAGTCTTTTATAGCTGCATAAAATAACTTATAATATTTTTCAAAAAATTATACTTATTTTTTTATGGATAAATTATTTTCATCCAAAAAATAAAATGCTTTAAAATACTATATTATAAGTATTTTTAAATATATTTTATTTATGTATAAACAGATAAATATAAAAGTTTGAAAATTATAGTTTTCAATACAAAATATATATAATTTCAAGATTTTACTATTTATCATATAATTTTACATATATATTAAGTTTAAGTTAAAATATTTTTATAGACTAAAAAAGCTAAAATGATGAGTAAAAAGGAAAATAAATATAAAAGTTTAGCTTGTATGAAATTTTTGGTTTTATTTGGATTTTTGGATTAATCTTGAAAGTTGTTTTGCTAAAAGTTTAGCACTATTTTCATCTTTGCTAAGTTTTTTCATATTTTCTCTAAATTCATAAAGCCTTTTTTCTTGTGCAAAGTCATTATTTAAAGTATTATCTTGTTTTGAAATATTGTTTTGTTTTACTTGCTTTTGCGCGGTTTTTTTCTTAAAAAACATATTATCACCCTATTTTGTTTTTATAATTATAGCTTGATATTTTTTAAGTAAGATTTTTTTATAATTTTTATATTAATTTTAAAAGGAAAAAAATTGAAAACCATAGGTTTAATAGGTGGAATGAGTTATGAAAGCACACTTAGTTATTATGAAATAATCAATAAACTAACAAATGAAAAATTAGGAAAATTACATAGTGCAAAGATAGTTTTAACTAGTGTTGATTTTGAAGAAATAGAAGAATGCCAACGAAAGAATGATTGGCAAAAAGCAAGTGAAATTTTAACCCAACATGCCCTACTTTTGCAAAAAAGTGGAGTTGATTTTATATTAATTTGCACTAATACTATGCATAAATGTTATGAAAATATACAAAAAAACATTCAAATTCCTATCTTACATATAGCTAAAGCTATGCTTTTAGAACTTCAAGAGCAAAATATCGATAAAGTGTTGTTATTGGGGACAAAATACACTATGCAAGAAGATTTTTATAAACAACTTTTAATTAACTCAAAGATTGAAGTTTTTATTCCCAAAAATGATGATATTTTAAAGCTTAATGACATTATTTTTAATGAACTTTGCAAAGGTATTATAAATGAAAAATCAAAAAGATATTTATGTCATTTGATTGCTCAATTTTCGGAGGTTCAAGGAGTGATTTTGGGTTGTACTGAACTTGGTTTGATTATAAAAGAAAGCTCTAAAAAGCTATTTGATAGTGCTTATATCCATGCTAAAATGGCTACTTTGAAAGCTTTGGAGAATGAGTGATGAAATATCCTCTAGATTGTGAAGAAAATTTTGAAAAGTCATTTTTATTTTGGCTTTGTAGATATGTGAAATTTAAACTAAATTCTTTATCAAATAAAGAATTAAAAGACCCCCAAGCTTTAGCTGTAGTAAATTTAGCCTTAAGTAAGGGTGTTAAAAATATACAAGAGCTTGATGCTTATGTAAAAAAAGCAAGAAATGCAGGACTTAGCGGTGTAAATACATATTTTAATCCTTTGAAAAAACTTTATGAGTATTTGTTATTTTATAAGCTTTATTCACTAAAACAAATCGATGAAGAGCTTTTAGTAGAAATTTTAGCAAGTATTAGTGCTTCTTTGTCTGATGCGAGTAAGAAAAACTACCGCATAGCTGTGATTAATTTTTTTGCATTTTTAGATAAACAAAATGAAGAAGATCAAAAAGCACATATTTTTGATATCAACCTTAAAAATTGGGCTGGTATAAGTGGTTCTAAGGGAGTTAAGCTACCTGAGTATATGAGTGAAGATGAAGTGAGTAAATTTTTAGATGCTATTGATAATACAGATTTTAAAAGTAATACCATACGCAATCGCTTGATTGTTAAAATCATCATTTTTACAGGAATTAGGGTTAGTGAAGCTATTAATATAAAATTAAAAGATATTAGCGAAGAAAATGATCTTTATATTATACGCATTAGAGCTAAAGGTAATAAATACCGCGTTGTGATGATTAAAAAAGAGCTTATAGAACATCTTTTAAAAGATGTAAGGGTAAATTATCTTTCTTATGATGGACTTTTATTTGTCAATCGCAATGGCAAAGCCCTAACCCAAGCTTATGTTTCGCGTATAGTAGAACAAATTTTATTTAAAGCAGGAATTCGCAAGCAAAAAAATGGAGCCCATATGCTAAGACATACTTTTGCTACCCTGCTTTATAAAAAACAAAAAGATTTAGTTTTAGTCCAAGAAGCACTAGGGCATGCGAGTTTAAATACTTCAAGAATTTATACGCACTTTGATAATGAAAAGCTAAAATTAGCTGCAGAGGTAGCCAAAAAACTTCACGATAGAACCTAGATAGTTTTATCTAGTATTTTTTAATCACTTATTCTTAGTGTTTTTTGGCATTTAAAAACACACTAAGAATGATCAAAGCAAAAGCAAAAAGATCAATCACGCTATAAATAGTTCCTAAAAATAAAAAACTCATAAAAGCAGCAGCCACAGGTTCTATACAAGCTATCATACTAGCTTTAAAAGCTCCTATTAATCCAACTCCTTTTAAATATAAACAAAAAGCCCCTATTGTACCTATAAATACAATCACGCTCATAGCCAAAAAGGAATTTAAAGAAAAATCATGTTTTGGGATATTTCCTTGCAATAATACAAAAAGCAAAAAAGAAGCAAATAAACTAGCTAAACCCATGATTAAAAATAAGCCATATTTTGCTATGATAAGCCTAGCACTCAAAGAATAAAACGCTACTCCAAGAGCTCCAAAAAAAGCCCAAATAACACCTCTTATATCAAGTTTTAATGTATTAATATCCCCATTTGTTATAAGTAAAAATAAGGCAAAAAGTATTAAAAACAAAACGATTAGCTCTATTTTTTTAGGAAAAATTTTATTTTTAAAACACATAAAAAGCATTATGATTAATGGTGCGTTGTATTGTATCATCGTGGCAGTTCCTGCATCGGTATAATAAATAGCTTTAAAATAACCATATTGAGTTATCAATAAACCAAAGATAGAAAAAATTAAAAGAGAGCTAAGTTCTTGTTTTTGCTTTAGCAATTTTAATTTGAAATTTTTTGCACCCAAAATTATTAAAATAACGCCGGTAAAAAGCAAACGATAAAAACTTACCCATTCAGCAGAATAATGATTTTTAAACAAATACTCAGCCAAAACTCCACTTATGGCCCAAAATATCCCACCAAGTATGACTAGAAAAACTCCCAAAAAACACCTTTAATCTTATTAATTTATATAATATTTGTAGTAAAATATTATTATATCATTAAATGTATATATTTCAAGGAAAATTAATGACTTATTTAGAGATTGATGGTGTTGAAAAATTAAATGGAGAAGTGATAATAAGTGGTGCAAAAAATGCAGCACTCCCTTTGATAGCTTCAAGTATTTTAGCTAAAAATGAAGTGCAAATTTCAAATTTACCAAATGTAGCAGATATTTGCACCTTACTTTCTTTGCTTGAAAATTTAGGAGCAAATTATACTTTTAAAGACAATTTTGCAAAAATAAATACAAAACATTTAAATAAAACCATAGCAAAATACGACATCGTGCGTAAAATGCGTGCTTCTATACTTACCTTAGGGCCTTTACTAGCTAGATTTGGAAATTGTGAAGTTTCTTTACCGGGAGGTTGTGCTATAGGCCAACGCCCTATTGATTTACACCTTTTAGCTTTAGAAAAAATGGGAGCTAATATTGAGATTAAACAAGGCTATGTAGTAGCTAGTGGAGGGCTTAAAGGTGCTGATGTGATGTTTGATAAAATCACTGTTACAGGCAGTGAAAATATCATTATGGCAGCAGCCCTAGCTCATGGTAAAACTAGACTTTTAAATGTTGCTAAAGAGCCTGAAGTGGTGCAACTTTGTGAGGTTTTAGCTAGAGCCGGGCTTGATATACAAGGCATAGGATCTTCTGAACTTGAAATTTATGGCACAAGTGGAGAACTTTTAGAATTTAAACCTTTTGAAATTATTCCTGATCGTATTGAAGCAGGAACTTATCTGTGTGCAGGAGCTATCACTAACTCAAAAATCACTCTAAAAAAAGTCAATGCAAGCCATCTTAGTGCAGTTTTGGCAAAGCTAGAGCAAATGGGCTTTAGTTTTGATATTAATGAAGATAGTATTAGTATAAATCCTGCTAAAGAAATCAAACCAGTTGAAATTTTAACTAGCGAATATCCAGGTTTTCCAACGGATATGCAAGCACAATTTATGGCTTTAGCTTTAAAAGCAAATGGTGCAAGTATTATTGATGAGAGATTATTTGAAAATCGTTTTATGCATGTAAGTGAGCTTTTAAGAATGGGAGCTGATATAAGGTTAAACGGGCATATTGCTACTATAAATGGCACTAAAGAGCTTTTGGGAGCTGATGTTATGGCTACTGATTTGCGTGCGTCTTCTGCTTTGATTTTAGCGGCTTTAGCAGCTAAAGGCACAAGTAAAATTCATAGAATTTATCATCTTGATAGAGGGTATGAAAATTTAGAAGAAAAATTTAAAAAACTAGGTGCAAGTATAAGAAGGCTTGAAGAATGAGAGATATTTTTGCAACTTTAGATTTTTTAAAAGAACAAATCAAAGCAAAAAATGAATTTCAAAAAGTAAATTTGACACAAGCTTTGGGGTGTATTTTATATGAAGATGTTTTTGTGAAAAAAAACCTACCCGCTTTTGATAATTCTGCCCTAGATGGCTATGCACTAAATTATACACATAAGAATGAATTGCTAGAAATAAAAGGAAGCATTTTAGCAGGCGATAAAAATGATTATATTATAGAAAAAAATGAATGCTATAAGATTATGACAGGAGCTAAAATTCCTCAAAATGCAAATACCATTTTAATGTTTGAAGAAGCTTTGCTTGAAGATGAAAAGCTCAATGTTAAAAATGCTAAAGAAAACAATGCCATCCGCTTTAAAGGCGAGGAAGCAAAGCTTGGAGAACTTTTGTTTAAAAAGGGGCAAAAAATCACTTCAGGTATGATAGCTATGCTTGCTGCTCAAGGAATTTATGAGCTAAAAGTAGTTAAAAAAATGCGTATTGGAATTTTTTCAAGTGGAGATGAGCTTGTAGAGCCTTGGGAAAATGCTGATGAATACAGCATATATAATGCAAATGCTTTTGGAATTTATGCTATTTTGCAAGATTATGCTGATGTTGAGTATTTAGGACTTATAAAAGATGATTTAAATGCATATAAAAAGCTTTTAGAAAATAAAGAATTTGATATGCTTGTAAGCAGTGGTGGAGCTAGCGTGGGTGAGGCTGATTTTATCAAACAAGCTTTACTTGAGTGTGATTTTAGCCCTATTTTTGAAAAAGTAAATGCTAAACTTTGTAAGCATGTAAAACTTTTTAGCAAAAGCGATATGCTTTTTCTAGCCCTACCAGGAAATCCTTTAGCCTCTTTAGTTTCAACGCATATTTTTGCAAAAAATATACTCAATTTACTTTATGGTAAAGAACTTTTGGAAATTGATAAAGCAAGATTGACTAAAGATTTAAATTTCAAAGGTCAAAGAAATGATTTTGCTTTTGGAAAATTAGTCGATGGGTATTTTAAACCAAGTGAAGCTAAATTTGGCTCAGGTATGCTAAAACCTTTATGTGAAAACACGCATATTTTAATCACGCAAATTGATGATACAAAATTAGTAAAAGATCAGGAAGTTAAAGTTTTAAAAATTTAATAGGGTGTTGCACTACCCTATTTTGAATGATTAACTTCTTGCTTTATCTAAAGTTTTAAAAAGATTGTTTAAGATATTTTCTTCATTTTTTTGGTATTTGCTTTGGCGTAATTTCTCCCAAGCATATACGCTATAATCTTTAGAAATTGAACCTATATTTAAATCTGTATTACTAAAAGCATTGTTGCTATCTTTTTTATACTCTTTTTCCTCTTTGTCTTTAAGTGCATTAAGTGTAGCTTGAAATTCATCTGAAGATGTGTTTTTTTCTTTGATTTTTGTCATATTGTTTAAGGCTAGCGGACTATTTTTATCATTTACTTGCATGAGTTGCTCCTTTTAAAATTTAATAATCACAAGCAAAAAACATTCCTTAATTTTAAAAACTTGACAATAAAATAAAGTTTTGATAAAATCACACTCTACTTTCAAAATGCGGGAATAGCTCAGGGGTAGAGCACAACCTTGCCAAGGTTGGGGTCGCGAGTTCGAATCTCGTTTCCCGCTCCACTTCTTTTAACTAAAATCAAACTTTTTTGATGTATTATATAATTAATATATTTTATATAAGAGGTTGCTGTATTGTTTTTTAAACAAATCATTCTAGTTTTATTTTTCTATACTTTAAGTTTTGCTTCGAATTTTGATGAAGTAAAATTAGCTTTGATTAAAGAATTTAAAATAAATTATCCGCAGTTAGAAATCATTTCTTTGGATCTTAACACTCAATCAAGTTTGCCTGCTGATTTTAATCAATATATTTTTTTAAAGCTAGGTAATCATAATTTTGATAGAGCCGATGGCTTTATAAAGGCTGAATTTAAAACTCCAGAGCAGTTTAAAAAAAATATATTTTTTAAGTATTTTTTAAAGGCAAAATTAGAAGTTTTGCAAACTACGCGTCCTATTTCGCGTAATGAAAATTTAAGTCCTGCTAGTTTTAAAATTTTAAAAATTCCTTTTGATAAAGCCCCTCAAGGTGTATTAAAAAAAGATGAAATCGCAAATTTAATAGCCAAAAGCAATATAAGAGAAAATATGATTTTAAAATATAATATGTTTAAAACCAAAACCCTTATACAAAGAAATGATTCTGTTTATGGTATTATCAAAGATGGGGATTTAAGCATGATGATAGAATTAAAAGCCTTGCAAAGTGGGAATTTAAACCAAAGAATTCGCCTTAAAAATAAAGATGGAAAAGTCGTGCATGGTAAAGTTATTAGTAAAAATTATGTGGAGCTAAAATGAGAAAAATTTTAGTAGGTATTAGCGGGGCTAGTTCTTGCGAGCTTGGCTTTTTATTATTAAAACATTTAAAAGAAAAAGGACAAATTTATGCTATTGTGAGTAAAAATGCAAAAATAAGCTTTATAAAAGAAAATTCCCTTTTGCAAAATATAGACTTTTTGCAACACATAAAAGATAAATTTGAGCTTGAACATGTAAATTTTTTAGATAATGAAGACATTAGTCAATGCGTAGCAAGCGGATCTTTTGGCATAGAAACGACTTTTATCACACCTTGCTCGATTAACACTTTAGCAAAAATTGCTTGCGGTATAAATGATACTTTACTTACAAGAGCTGCAGGAGTGGCTTTAAAAGAACGCAAAAAGCTCATACTTGGAGTAAGAGAAATGCCCTATTCTACTTTAAATTTAGAACAAATGGCTAAACTTTCTAGCCATGGAGTTATCATCGCTCCTCCTGTAATGGCAAGTTATGCTAAGATTGATAATTTAGAAAAATTATATGAATTTATCATAGGAAAGTGGCTTGATCTAGCAAATATCGAGCATAATTTATACCAAAGGTGGCAATGATGGCTAGTTGTATATACCCAGGAACATTTGATCCTATCACTAATGGACATTTAGATGTTATCATTAGAGCTAGCAAGATGTTTGAAGAGGTGGTAGTTGCTATAGCTAAAAGTGAAAGTAAAAAGCCTATGTTTAGCTTGGAACATAGAGAAAAAATGGTAAAAATTGCTACAAAAGACTTAAAAAATGTTAAAATTACAACTTTTGATAACTTACTAGTAGATCTTGCTAAAAATTTGCAAATAAATATCATTATAAGAGGCTTAAGAGCGGTGAGTGATTTTGAGTATGAATTACAACTTGGCTATGCAAATCACATGCTTTGGGAAGATTTTGAAACCATATATCTTATGCCAAATTTAAAAAATTCTTTTATTTCAAGCTCCATAGTAAGATCAATTTGTGCTCATAATGGTGATGTGAGCAAGCTTGTGCCAAAAGAAATTATACCTTTATTAAAGGAGAGAGATTGTATATAGCTTTTGAAGGGGTTGATTGTGTGGGTAAAAGCACACAGATAGAACTTTTAAAAAAATATTTTCATAATGCATTTTTTACTAAAGAACCAGGTGGAAGTGAGCTTGGAGTGCATTTGAGAAAAATTTTATTAGAAAGCAAAATACATTTTTCTAAAAAAACTGAGCTTTTGCTTTTTTTAGCAGATAGAGCAAATTTAATCGACATGCATTTAGCACAAAATAAAAACAAACTTATCATTTCAGATCGTAGTTTTATTTCTAATATGGCTTATGCAAGATGTGATTTTGATCAAAATATTTTATTTGAGTTAAATTCTTTTGCCACAGGCGGGGTTTTTCCGCAAAAGGTTATATTTTTGCATGGCTCTAAAGAGCTTATTGAACAAAGACTTTCTAAAAAAGATCTAGATAGTATTGAAAAAAGAGGGGTTGAATATTTTTTAAATATACAAAATGCCCTAGAAGAAACTTTAGAGTTTTTAAAAACTAAGATAGATATAAAAATTTTAAAATTAGATGCTTCTTTGAGTATTGAAATTTTACATGAAAAAATTAAGGATTTTATAGATGATTAATGCTTTAAAAGGAATGAAAGATTTACAAGATGATCAAGCTACTCTTTATGAAAAAGTGGTAAAAACTTGTGAAAAAGTAGCTAAAAACTATGGTTTTACTTTTATTAATTGTCCGCATTTAGAACTTACTAAGCTTTTTAAAAGAAGTGTTGGAGAAAGCTCTGATATAGTTGGCAAAGAAATGTATGAATTTGTTGATAAAGCAGGCAATGATGTGTGTTTAAGGCCTGAAGGGACAGCTGGGGTGGTAAGATCATACATAGAAGCTAAAATGGACAAGGCTCAAAGTGTTAAAAGATGGTTTTATCATGGCTCTATGTTTCGCTATGAAAGGCCACAAAAAGGAAGATTGCGTGAATTTCATCAATTTGGAGTAGAAAGCTTTGGCATAGCAAGTGTGTATGAGGATGCGAGCATTATTTTAATGCTAAATGAAATTTTTAAACGCTTAGAAATTCATACAAGCTTGAAAATTAATTCTTTAGGCTGTAAAGAATGTATGGGTGTATATAAAGAAAAACTCATAGATTTTTTAAATTCTAAAGAAGGTTTTTGTGAGGATTGTTTAAGAAGAAAAGACTTAAATCCTATTAGAGTGCTTGATTGCAAAAATGATCATTGTCAAAGTTTAATCGAAAATGCACCAAAACTAAGTGAAAATTTATGCTCATGTTGTAAGAAAGATTATGAAAAATTGCAAAAACTTTTAAAAGAAAATGATGTTGAATTTGAATGTGATGAAAAATTAGTGCGTGGGCTTGATTATTATTCTAAAAGTGCATTTGAGTTTGTTAGCGATGAAATCGGTGCAAAAGCTGCCGTAGCAGGTGGTGGAAGATATGATAGATTGATTGAATATTTAGATGGTAAAAGTGGTTATGGTGTGGGTTTTGCTATGGGTATAGAAAGGATTATGGCTATTTTAGAGCAAAAACAAAGCGTAAAATCAAGAGAAGGAATTTATCTTTGTGCTATGGATGAAGCTTATATAGATACTATTTTTAAATTAGCAAATACTTTAAGAAAAAAACATAAGGTATATTTAAGCTATGAAGCAAAAAAACTTGCAAAGCATTTAAACCAAGCAGATAATGCTAATGCTGAAATCTTTTTGTGTATAGGCGAAGATGAAATGCAAAAAGAAGAGATTTTTTATAAAAATTTAGATAGTAAAGAAAATAAAAATATAAAATTAGCAAATTTGGAGAATGAGTTATGATTGATTATGGTATTAATATTTGGGGTGCAAATAATTTTATCATTGAAAATGGCAAAGTATGTGTAAATCATGGTAAAAAACCTGCCATTATAGATATAGTAAATACTTTACGCGATGATGGTTATAAGGGGCCACTGTTGCTTCGTTTTCCTCATTTAATCCATAAGCAAATTGAGCAAATTTATAATAAATTTGCTAAAGCAAAAAAAGAATTTAACTATAAAGGTTCTTTTAACGCTGTATATCCTTTAAAAGTCAATCAATATCCAGGTTTTGTAAAAAATTTAGTTAATCTAGGTAAAGAATACAACTATGGCTTAGAGGCAGGAAGTAAGGCTGAGCTTTTGCTAGCTATGGCTTATAACAATGAAGGTGCACCTATAACAGTTAATGGCTTTAAAGATAAAGAACTCATAAATATGGGCTTTATAGCGTGTGAAATGGGTCATAATATCACTTTAACTATGGAAGGACTTAATGAGCTTGAAGCAATGATTGAAATTGCTAAAAATCGTTTTAAGCCAAAGCCAAATATAGGCTTAAGGGTGCGTTTGCATTCAGCTGGAGTAGGAATTTGGGCAAAAAGTGGTGGTATAAATTCAAAGTTTGGTTTAACATCTACTGAGCTTATTGAAGCGGTAAATCTTTTAAAAGCTAATAAACTTTTAGAGCAATTTACTATGATACATTTTCATTTAGGCTCACAAATTACTGAAATTCATCCTTTGAAAAAAGCTCTAAATGAAGCGGGTAATATCTACACCGAGCTTAGAAAAATGGGGGCAAAAAATTTAAAAGCTATTAATCTTGGTGGAGGTTTAGCGGTAGAATACTCTCAGTTTAAAAACGAAACAAGCAGAAATTACACCTTAAGTGAGTATGCAAACGATGTTGTGTTTATTTTAAAAGGTATTGCAGAACAAAAAAAAGATTTAGAGCCTGATATTTTTATAGAAAGTGGGCGTTTTGTAGCAGCTAATCATGCTGTTTTAGTAGCACCTGTTTTAGAGCTTTTTTCTCAAGAATACACAGAAAGCAAGCTTTTATTAAAAGATAAAAACCCAAAACTTATTGATGAACTTTATGATTTGTATAAAAACATTAAAGCTTCTAATGCACTTGAGTATTTACATGATAGCATTGATCATATGGAGAGTATTTTAACCTTGTTTGATTTGGGTTATGTAGATTTACAAGATCGCTCAAATAGTGAAATTTTAGTACATTTGATTATGAGAAAAGCTATTTCTTTGGTGGGTGATCAAGCTGATTTATCGAGTTTGCAAAATGAAGTGCAAGAAAAATATTTAGTGAATTTTTCAGTATTTCAGTCTTTACCTGATTTTTGGGGTTTAGAGCAAAATTTCCCTATCATGCCACTTGATAGACTCAATAAAAAGCCAACTAGAAGTGCAAGTATATGGGATATAACTTGTGATAGCGATGGAGAAATTTCTTATTCTAAAGATAATCCTTTGTTTTTACATGATATTGATGTAGAAGCTGAAGATTATTTTTTAGGATTTTTCCTAGTGGGAGCTTATCAAGAAGTGCTTGGCATGAAGCATAATCTTTTTACACATCCAACTGAAGCTTGTATAAGTATTAATGAAAAGGGTTTTGAAGTAGAAAGCGTGCTAGAGGCTCAATCTATTTTAGATACCTTAGAAGATCTTGATTATGATGTGCATGCAATTATGGACAATATTAATGAAAAAATTTATGCTTCAAAACTTGTAAATGAAAATCAAAAAAAACATATTTTGGGTGAAATTTATTTATTTTTAAATGATAATGGATACTTAAAAAGTATAGGTTCTAAATGAGTATTTTTAAACTAATCAAAGAAGATTTTTCTATGCCAAAACAAAAAGATCCTGCATATAGATCTTGGGTGGAATTAGTTTTTAACTATCCTGGTGTTTGGGCTGTGGTAAATTATCGTTTTGCGCATTTTTTTTATATCAAAAATTATAAACGCATAGCAAGAATGATTAGTGGAATTTCTCAGTTTTTAACAGGGGTTGATTTGCATCCTGGAGCTACGCTAGGTAGAAGGATATTCATAGATCATGCAATAGGTGTGGTAGTAGGTGAAACAGCTATAATTGGTAATGATGTGATTATCTATCAAGGAGTAACCTTAGGTGGCACAAGTTTAGATAAAAATACCAAAAGACATCCTACTATAGAAGATGGTGTGATCATAGGCTCTGGGGCTAAAATTTTAGGTAATATTACCATAGGTAAAAATGCAAAAATAGGTTCAAATGCAGTTGTATTAAAAGATGTTGGGGCAAATTTAACAGCTATTGGTATACCTGCTTATATTAAAGAATTTCAAATAAGTCAAAAAGAGAGAATTCAAAAACTAGAGGAAAGAATTAAATTTTTAGAAGAAAAACTAAATAAAGAGGACAAATGATAGCAATTACAGGTGGAGGCACGGGAGGGCATTTGGCTATAGCTAGATGTTTATTGCAAAGTGCAAGAAAACAAGGCATAGAATGTATTTACATAGGAAGTGAAAATGGCCAAGATAGACTTTGGTTTGAAAATGAAAATGGTTTTTATAAAAAATATTTTCTAAGCTCTCAAGGCGTTGTTAATAAAAAAGGCTTAGCTAAAGTTCAATCATTTTTACATATTTTAAAACTTGCAAGAAAAACAAAACAAATTTTAAAAGAACATAATATTAAAGCAGTTTTTAGTGTGGGTGGATATAGCAGTGCCCCAGGCGCTTTTGGTGCTTTAATGGCAAATACTCCACTTTTAATCCATGAGCAAAATTCAAAAATAGGAAGTTTAAATTCACTTTTAAAACCTTTTTCTAAAGCTTTTTTTACTGCTTTTGATGATCAAATTAACAAAACAAATACTTTCTTTTGTCCTTATCCTATTAGCGAGATTTTTTCTCAAAAAGCAAGAGTGAGAAAAGAATTAAAAAATATTATTTTTCTTGGCGGCTCTCAAGGGGCTAAATTTATTAATGACCTTGCTTTAGAAAATGCTTTATACTTTAAAGAAAAAGGTATAAATATCATTCATCAATGTGGTAAGAATGATCATGAAAGATGTAAAAAAGCTTATGAGGATTTAAATGTCAAAGTAGAGCTTTTTGATTTTGATAAAAACATTATAGATAAAATTTCTAAAGCAGATTTAGCTATATCAAGATCAGGTGCAAGTAGTCTTTTTGAGCTTAGTGCAAATTTACTTCCTTGTATTTTTATTCCTTATCCATATGCGGCTAAAAATCATCAATATTTTAATGCTTTGTATTTAAAAGAGCGTAATTTATGTGAAATTTTAACCCAAGAAGAAAAACATCAATTTTTAAATTTAGTAGAAAATTTCTCATTAGAAGAAAAATCTATAGCCTTGCAAGGATTAAAAAGCGAAAATGGCGCAGATTTTATGATAGAAAAAGCAAAACAAATGGGGTTTATTTAAATAAAATACCCCCCAAACGCACCATATTTGAACCACATTTTATAGCTAGTTCAAAATCCCCACTCATACCCATGGAGCAAATTTTTGCCCCGTGTTTTTGTAAAATTTCATAGATTTTAAAAGTTTGCTCAAAGCTTTCTTGAACTTTTTCCTCATCCATAGAGCCTATACACATAATGCCTGTAAGGTTTAAATTTTTACACTCTTCTTGTATTTGTAAATACTCTTCTATGGCCTTATTTTGCTCTATACCACTTTTAGAACTTTCATTAGCAGTATTAATTTCTAATAAAGTATCTAATTTATAATCAAGTCTTTTATCTATAGCTTTGGCGATTTTTAAGCCATTGCAAGATTGCCAAAGTAACGGGTTTTGTTTGATTAAAAGATTGATTTTGTTACTTTGAAGATTGCCTATAAAATGCCATTTGATTTCTAAATCTTGAAGTTTTTCTTTTTTTAAAGCTAAAGCTTGGACTTGATTTTCTCCAAACTCTATAACACCTTGCTTAAAAAGCTCTCGAATTTGTTCATCTTGAACATACTTGCTAGCTGCTACTAAACGCACATTTTGTTTTATGGTTTTTTCAAAAATACTTTCTAAATTCATCTTTTCCTACATCAATTCATATAATTTTTTACGCTCACTTGAGCTTCCTATACCAAGTTGCATACGATATTTAGTGATAGTCCTACGCCCTAGTTGCACACTTGGGAATTCTTTTTGAGTGAGTTCAAGAATTTTCAAATCACTCAAAGGTTTTTTAGGATTTTCTTTTTTAATTAAATTGCTAAGAAAATCTTTGATTGTAGCATTAGAAGTTTCGCCATCATCAACTGCGGTGGTAAAGAAAGATTTTAAAGGTATTAAACCTCTATCACAACTTAAGTATTTGTTTGCAATTGCTCTTGAAATGGTAGAAGCATTTCTTTCAAGATCTTGTGCTAAATCTTTAAGTTGCATAGGTTTGATGTCCCCACCCATGAAAAAATCATATTGATATTCTATAATCATAAGCCCTAGTTTATAAAGGGTAGCTTTACGCATAGCTAGTGCATCGATTAAATTTTTTGCATCTTTTAAATAAGCACTTAAAAACTCATGATCTAAACCATCTGCTTCAAAAGCAATTTCAGGATAATAATCATCATTAATTTTAATTTTAATTTCACCATTTTCTTGATAAATAAATATATCAGGAATAATTTCCATGCTCTCTTCAAAATACTCCAAAAAAGGTGGAATGGAGATTTTTTTAATTATCGCTATAGCCTTTTTATACAAAGGATCTTTGATAAAATCTTTTGCATTTTCTAAATTTAAAATTAACATTTTGCAAAACTCATAAAGCTCATCATCTAAGTCAAAATGCTCTAATGCAAAAATAAAAGCTTCTTGATTGTCTTTTGCACCTACTCCAATAGGCTCAAGATACTTAAATCTTTGTCTGATTTTTTCTACTTCTAAAGGATCAAATTCACCTAAAATTTCTTCATCATATTCAAAATAACCTTCATGATTTAAACATTCTATGATTTTTTCAGCAATGGTTTGGGATTTTTTAGTGGGAAAAAATGGTGGTATGATTTGCTCGCTTAAAAGTTCATATACATTTTTTACTTCCAAGCTTTTTGCATCAATCATTTGCGTAGTGGTATTTTTACTAAAATACTCTTGATAATACTTGTTTTGATTGTTTGTAATGCTTGAGTTTTCTTTGATCTCTATAAAAGGATTTTCTTTAGCAAATTCATCTAAACTTTCTTTTAGATCTTCAATATTAGCTTGCAATATAGGAAGCCAAGATCTTAAGGTTTGTGATAGTTTTGCTTTTTGTGTTATAGAGGTTTTTTGTTTAAGCATTATTCAAGTCTAAACTCACTTCCAAGATAATATTTTTTAACATCTTCATTATGCGCAATTTCATTAGCATTACCACTAGCTAGCAACCTTCCACTTCTAATCACATAAGCTCTATCGCAAATTGCTAAAGTTTCTCTTACATTATGATCAGTGATTAAAACACCTATATTCATAGCTTTTAAATCATTAATCAAGCTTTGAATTTCACTCACTGCGATAGGATCAACCCCAGCAAATGGTTCATCTAAAAGTAAAAATTTAGGATCACACATAAGTGATCTTGCGATTTCACAACGCCTTCTTTCACCCCCGCTTAAGCTCATACCTTTTCTGTGCCTAATAGGCTCTATGCTAAGTAATTCTAGCATTTGTTCTATCTTTTGTTCTAATAAATTTTTATCCTTATATATTACTTGGGCGGCTAAAAGTAAATTTTCTTCTACGCTTAAGTCTTTAAAAACACTACTTTCTTGAGGTAAATACCCAATGCCAAGCTTTGCTCTTTTATTAAGCGGTTCTTTTGTGATATCTTGTGAGTCTAAAAACACCTGTCCACTTGTTGGTAAAATAAGCCCACATATCATATAAAAACTCGTAGTTTTTCCTGCTCCATTAGGCCCTAAAAGTCCTACAACTTCTCCACTTTGCACTTCTAGCGAAACATCGTGTATGATTTTAGTTTTTTTAATGATTTTTTCTAAATTTCTAGCTTCTAGCTTACTCATGTATTATATACTTTCTTTTATTTTCATAAGGAATGATTTGTAAAATTATATTAAAAATTTGATATTTATCTAAATATTTTTTTAATTTTTCATCACCCCACTCTACCAAATGCAAACCCTCTTCAAAAAAAATTTCAATCAAGCCATTTTTTAAAAGCCCATCAAAACCTTCTTGATAAATATCATAATGATACATTTTACCTTGTTGAAAATCATACTCTTGCATGATAGAAAATGTAGGAGAATTAAGCGTTTTTTCTACTCCAAGAAATTGAGCATAATTTTGTACTAAAGTAGTTTTACCGCTTGCTAAATCCCCTTGAAGTAAAATAACTCCATTTTTAGGTAAAATTTCACAAAGCTTATAAAGCTCATTTTGGCTTAAAATCATTTCTTTCATTGGATTTTTACCACATATTTTTCTTGCATAGCTTTTGGTATGCTTTTGGTTGTTGGTATATCTAAGACTTTATAGGTATTGGTATATTCTATAAATTTAATGCTTATTTCATCGCCAATTTTTACTTCTTTACTAGCTTTAACTACTTGATTATTTATACTTACTACACCACTTTTACACATATCTTCTGAAATAGCACGACGCTTAGTAATATTAACTACATTTAAAAATTTATCTATTCTCATAAAAATATTTTATCAAAAAATACAAGAAAATGTTATAAAATGTCTAAATATTTTACATTATATTAAGCTAAATTCGTTAAATTTTACAATCATTTTTTTACAAAGAGGAAAGACAATGAAAAAAGATATTAAAAAAGTAGTTTTAGCATATTCTGGCGGACTTGATACAAGTATAATTTTAAAATGGCTACAAGATGAGTATAAATGTGAAGTAGTAACTTTCACAGCAGATATTGGACAAGGCGAAGAGCTTGAACCTGCTAGAAAAAAAGCGCTTTCTTTGGGTGTAAAAGAAGAAAATATTTTTATTCAAGATTTAAAAGATGAATTTGTAAAAGATTATGTGTTTCCTATGTTTAGAGCAAATGCTATTTATGAAGGAGAATATTTACTAGGTACAAGTATAGCAAGACCTTTGATAGCAAAAGCTTTAGTAGAAATAGCAAATAAAACTAATGCAGATGCTATTAGTCATGGAGCAACAGGTAAAGGAAATGATCAAGTGCGTTTTGAATTAGGTGCTTTGGCGCTAAATCCAAATTTAGCCATTATTGCTCCTTGGAGAGAATGGGATTTAAATAGCCGTGAAAAACTTTTAGCTTATGCGCAAAAACATGGTATTGATATAGCTAAAAAGCCAGGTAAGTCACCTTATTCTATGGATGCAAATTTATTGCATATTTCTTATGAGGGTTTAGTACTTGAAGATCCTGCTGCTAAACCTGAAGCGGATATGTGGCGTTGGGTGAAAGATTTAAAAGAAACTCCAAATGAAAGCGAAGTGATAGAGCTTGAGTTTAGTAAAGGCGATTTATGTGCTATTAATGGAGAAAAAATGTCTCCCGCACAACTTTTGGCAAAACTTAATGAGCTTGGTGTAAAACATGGTATAGGTCGTCTTGATATTGTTGAAAATCGCTATGTGGGTATGAAAAGTAGAGGTTGTTATGAAACTCCGGGTGGAAGCATACTTTTAAAAGCACACCGTGCTATAGAAAGTATCACTCTTGATAGAGAGGCAGCACATTTAAAAGATGAATTAATGCCAAAATATGCAAGTTTAATTTATAATGGCTATTGGTTCTCGCCTGAAAGATTAATGCTTCAAGCCTTAATTGATGAGTCACAAAAATATGTAAATGGCAAAGTTAAACTTGAATTATATAAAGGTAATGTAATGGTAATAGGCAGAGAAAGTGCGAATGATAGCTTATTTAGCGAGGCTTATTGTACTTTTGAAGAAGATGCTGTGTATGATCAAAAAGATGCAGCAGGCTTTATAAGATTAAATGCTTTGAGATTTATCATCGCAGGTAAAAATGGAAGAAAATTTTAAAAAGGAAAACAATGAAAGTATTATTAATTAAAGATGTAAAAAGCTTAGGAAAAGCAGGAGAAGTTAAAGAAGTAAAAGATGGATATGGACAAAATTTTTTAATTGCCAAAGGTTTTGCCAAAGCTGCTACGCATGAAGTTTTAAAACAATATGAAGCAGAGCAAAAGAAAAAGGCTGAAAATTTAAGATTTGAACTTGCAAATTTGGAAAAATTAAAAGAGGAATTATCTAAAATCACTATTTGTATAGCTAAGCCTGTGGGAGCTAATGGAAGCTTGTTTGGTGGGGTTACTAAAGATGAAATCGCACATGCATTAAAAGATCAAAAAGGTATAGAGCTTGATAAAAAAAGCTTAGAATGTGATACCATAAAAGAGCTTGGTGTGCATGAAATTTCAGCAAAATTAGGCCATGCAATTCACGCTGTATTTAAGCTAGAAGTTAAAGGAGAATAATGTTTCACGCAACTACAATTTTAGCTTATAAAGGTAAAAATAAATCTGTAATTGGTGGAGATGGGCAAGTAAGTTTTGGAAACACTGTTTTAAAAAACAATGCAGTTAAAATTAGAAAATTAAACAATGGAAAAGTATTAGCAGGTTTTGCAGGAAGCACCGCTGATGCTTTTAATCTTTTTGACATGTTTGAAAAACTACTTTCTAGTTCTAAGGGTGATTTATTAAAAGCTGCAATAGATTTTTCAAAAGAATGGCGTAAGGATAAATACCTAAGAAAACTTGAAGCAATGATGTTGGTATTAGATAGAGATCATATATTTTTACTTTCAGGAACTGGAGATGTAGTTGAGCCTGAAGATGGTGCTATAGCCGCTATTGGTAGTGGGGGTAATTATGCACTTTCTGCTGCAAGAGCTTTAGCTAAACACTCAAGTTTAGATGAAGAAGAATTAGTCAAAGAAAGCTTGCAAATAGCTGGTGAAATTTGCATTTATACTAATACAAATATTAAAACTTATGTAATTGAGGATGATAAATGAATTTAACTCCAAAAGAGATTGTAAAATTTTTAGATGATTATGTAATTGGGCAAAAAAATGCTAAAAAAATCATAGCAATTGCTTTAAGAAATCGTTATAGAAGAATGCAGCTTAGCCCTGAACTTCAAGATGATATCATGCCAAAAAATATTTTAATGATAGGATCAACTGGGGTTGGTAAAACAGAGATTGCAAGACGCCTTGCTAAGATGATGGGACTTCCTTTTGTAAAAGTTGAAGCAAGTAAATATACTGAAGTTGGTTTTGTTGGGCGTGATGTAGAAAGCATGGTTAGAGATTTAGCTAATGCTGCTTTAAATTTAGTAAAAAACGAAGAAAAAGAAAAAAATAAAGATAAAATTAATGAATTTATAGAAAATAAAATTTTAGAAAAACTTTTACCACCTTTACCAAAGGGTGTTAGTGAAGAAAAACAAGAAGAGTATCAAAATTCTTTAGAAAAAATGCGCGTGAAATTAAAAGCTGGTGATTTAGATGATAGCACAATAGAAGTTGAAATTTCACAAAGCGTGTTTGATACTAATCCAAATTTACCACCTGAAATGGGTGCTATGCAAGATATAGTAAAAGTTATTGGCGTGGGTAATAAAAAAGTTAAAAAAGAAATGAAAGTAAAAGATGCAAGAATAGCTTTAGCTCAAGAAGCAAGTGAAAAAATTCTTGATATGGAAAGTATTAAAGGCGAGGCTTTAAGAAGAGCTGAAAATGAAGGGATTATTTTTATTGATGAGATAGATAAAGTAGCAGTTTCAAGCTCAAATTCAAACCGCCAAGATCCAAGTAAAGAAGGGGTGCAAAGGGATTTGCTTCCTATAGTTGAAGGTAGTACTATACAAACTAAATTTGGACCTTTAAAAACTGATCATATTTTATTTATCGCAGCAGGTGCTTTTCATTTAAGCAAGCCAAGTGATTTAATCCCTGAACTTCAAGGGCGTTTTCCTTTAAGGGTTGAGCTTGATTCGCTAGATGAGGATGCTTTATATGCTATTTTAACAAGACCTAAAAATTCATTACTAACACAATACATTGAGCTTTTAAAAACTGAAAATGTAGAGCTTGTTTTTGAAGATGAGGCTATTAGAGAAATAGCAAAAATAGCAAGCAAGGCTAACGAAGAAATGCAAGATATTGGCGCAAGACGCTTACACACGGTGGTGGAAAAACTTTTGGAAGATATTAGTTTTGAAGCAGATGAATATGCTGGAAAAGTTTATAAAATAGATGATTTTAAAGTGCAAGTTAAACTTGGAGATATCATAGAAAATAAAGATTTAGCTAGGTATATCTTGTGAAAAGTGGCTTTATAAGCATAGTAGGTAGAACTAATGCAGGAAAAAGTTCTATCCTTAATTCTTTATTAGAAGAAAAAGTGGCTATGGTTTCTCATAAGCAAAATGCTACAAGAAGAAAGATTAATGCAATTATAATGCATGAGAATCATCAGCTTATTTTTATAGATACACCAGGCTTACATGCAAGCTCTAAAGCTATGAATCAGCTTATGATTGATTTGGCGATTAAAAGCATTGCAGATTGTGATGTGATTTTATTTGTAGCTAGTATTTATGATGATATTAAAGATTATGAAAATTTTTTAAGTTTAAATCCTAAAGTGCCGCATATTGTATTAATCAATAAGGTTGATTTGGTAAAAAAAGAAGTCTTACTTAAAAAATTAAGCGAGTATTCTCAGTTTAACTCGCATTTTAGCGCTATTATCCCCTATTCTGCTAAGCAAAAATTTTATAAAAAAATTCTCTTAGATGAGATGATTAAGTATTTGCCTGAACATCCGTATTATTTTGATCCTGAGTTTATTACTACCACAAATGAAAAGGATATCTATAGAGATTTTATTTTAGAAGCCATATATGAAAATTTAAGTGATGAAATTCCTTATAGCACTGAAGTAAAAATAGAAAAAATCAAAGAGCTTGAGCAAATTTATTATATTAACGCTATCATCATTACAGATAGTAATTCTCATAAAGGAATGATACTAGGTAAAGATGGAGCTGCAATTAAGCGTATAGGTAAAGAAGCTAGGATGAAAATAGAAAAATTAGCTCAAAAAAAGGTAATGCTAAAATTGTTCGTTCAATTAGAAAAAAATTGGCATAAAAACGAGCAAAATCTCAAAAAAATCCTTTATGATGAGTAAGAAAATCATCAAAAAAGATTTTCTTACTTATGAAAAACTTTTATATGTAAAACTTACAAATCCTATTAGTGAAGATGAAATCTTAAAAAAGAGCTTTGAGGAACTTGGTCTTAAAGATGATTTTTCATATGAGCTAAAGTATTTTCAAGATAAATCTTTTACTCATGTATTTTTGTGTAAATATGAAGATATTTTAGATATTGATTATGTAATCCCAGAACCCCTACTCTTTGAAGTGTATTTTAAGAATGATACAAATAGTGAAAATCTTGCATTATTATTTAAGAAAAAATACATAGTTTTAGTGGAGTATTTGGGATGTGAATTTCAAAATTGCAAAGTTATGCCATTAAATACTTATAGTAAAATATATGATGAAAAATTAAAAAATACATATAAAAACATTATAAGTATAGACGATACTCAAAATCTTAGCAGTTTTGATAAATTTAATAGTAATATTTTCTATCAAAAATTATTAAAAAAATGTGATCAAGTTAAAATTAATTTTGCCAATAAAGCAAAAATAAATCATTTAAAATCTTTTAGTTTTAAAATTTTATTAGCTTTTACATGCGGGATTTTACTAGCCTTAGTTTATCCTTTGTATTTATATACGCAAAAATCATTTTATGAAAAAGAAAAAATAAAATATGAAAATTTAATCAAAAATCAAGATGATATCTTAGAGCAAGCAAAAATAAATCAAAAACAAAATCAAGAAGTTGAAAAATTACAAGAAAAAAATGAACAAAAAGTTGATTTGTTACAAAAATTTTATGCAAATACGCTCTGCTATAAGGATTTTTATAATTTTTTAAAAGTCTTAAATTCTCATCAAAGTTATATAGAAGCTTTATATATAAAAAATAATGATTTTATCATAAAGCTTAATAAAGATTATGATTTTTATGATGATTTTAAAAAATATCATTTTGTGTTAAAAAGTAAAGAGATTAACGATGAAAAAATTACTCTTGTTTTTGAAAAATCTTTATGAAAATTTAGAAAATATCTTTACGAGATTATCTAAACGCGAATTTATATTGACTTTGATAATGGCTTTTGTATTTGGTTTTTTTATAATCTATATGAGTATTTTTGAGTATTTCGAAAAACAAATGAAATTATCAAAAGATGAGTTATTTATTTTACAAGCAAAATATAAGCAAAAACAAGAATTGATTTCTGATTTTAAAGATGAAAAATTGCAATCTTTTGATAATGAAATATCCTTAGAAGAAAGCAAAGATTATCAAAGTGTTTTAAAAAATATAGAAAAAAATCTCACTAAAGTAAGGTTTTTACAAATCCAAAGTCATGAAAGTCAAGATCAGTATTTTACTTATTATGATTTAAGATTGAGTTTTAATGGTGATTTTTATTTCTTAATGCAATTTTTACAAGAACTAGATCCTTATATAAAAGTCAAAAAATTAGAGCTTGTAAAATATGAAAATGAATTAAAAATTACATTAAATCTTATTTTTACTCTAGTATAAAAATGATTTTTTTGATAAAATTTATCTAAACATGGCAAGCGATCGCTTCTTTTGAAGAGGAAAGTCCGAGCTGCAATAAGACAAGGATTCCATCTAATGGATGGCTAGGGTAACCTAAGGGAAAGTGCAACAGAAAGAAAACTACCATATTATATGGAAAAGGTGAAACGGTAGAGTAAGAGCCTACCAGTAGCTTTGGTAACAAAGCTAGCTATGTAAACCCAATCCGCAGCAAGAAGGGGTGGTTTTAGTCTTATAATATAACCCTTCGCTTGAACTTGTTTGCAAAAACAAGTCTAGATAAATGATCGCTCTTGACAGAACTCGGCTTATCGCCATGTTTTATTTCATATAAGCAGATGCTTTTTTAAGTTTTTGTAAATTTTTTGCTACTTCATCTTGCTTTTTTTTCATAAAAGCTATTGCCTCATTAGTAAGAGCTAAAGCCTCATTGGGACAATCTTTAAAGTCAGGTTTTTCTATGAGTTTAACTATTTTTTCCACATCTTCAGTATATACAGCTAGTTTAAACTCATCTATCCATTTTTTTTCACTCATTTTTGATGAACTTCTCTCCAAGCCTCTAACAAGCCTTTGACTACATTGATAACTTCATCTACTCTTGCTTCACTATTTTCTATATTTGCCAAAGAAAGAAGTTGTAATTCTCTAGTGTATAGGCCACTTAAGTAGTGTGCTATTTCTCCGCCTTTTTCATAATCAAGGCAATTTAACAATTCTATAAAAATAGCACTAGCTCTTTTTACATAATACACTCTTTCTTCTATATTTCCATTTTGAATAGCTATTTTTATCCTACTTGCAAAGCGTAAAATCCCGCTATATAACATCTCTATAAGTTTTTCTTGGGATTCTACACCAGTTTGATTTTGTGAATACGCATTATATACTGCACTATTTAGCATTTAAATCCTCTCTATTTCTTAAGAATTTTGATTATTTGCTGCATTAATCATATTTGTAATAACACTTGCTTGGTTATTTAATTTTGCAATTATACCATCATATGCTGCCCATCTTGACCACATTGTGTCATATCTGCTTTCTATGGATTTTTTAGTATTTTCTATAGTTTCGTTTAGATTTTTTGATTCTTTAGTTAAAGAGTCTTTATAGCCCCCAAAAGAACCATCAGAGCTCATCATCTCACCCATAGTGTTTTTTAATACCCCAAAGGTTCCAGTTTCTTCTTTATAAACTGAATATATAGTTTTTGGACTTAAGCCAAATTTTTTCAAAAATTCTTTATCACCTTGAATTTCTAGGTTACTTCCTGATGTTCCTTTGATTCTAAATTGAATTTGCTGATTCTCGTTACCTTGATTAATGATTTCAAAACTAGCTTCTAAACCTTCTAAACCAAAACTATTTATATGATCAACTAAATTTTTAGCTTTTTCTATATCATCCGCACCAGTTAGTTTAAAAGGATCTCCATTGGCGGTTTTACTTAAATCTATAGTTTCATCATTATAAGTAATGGTAAAATTACCTTCTTTGAATTCTATATCATTTTCACCAAACTTACTTACTCTATCTCCTGTTAGATCAATGTCTTCAAAGCCATTGTGTCCTACGAAAAATTTCTCAGCCATTTCAGGATCTTCGTTAAATTTAGCATTAAATTTTCCAGAGTCAAAGGTTAAAACCCCATCATTTAAAGTCAAACCATAATCAGCTAAAGATAAACTTACTTTTGAAGAGACTTTAACACCATCTGAAGTATCACTATCTCCAACTGTGATTGTTCCATCTACTGTGATAGTTTGAAGCAAAATATTGTTAATTTGTGATTTTATATTATAAATCGAGCTTACACCTACGAAATTTCCTTTTGTCCCTGCATCAGGATCGTATTTTGTCGCTGCATTAAGATTGATCATTAAATCATTATAAGCAGTAGCTAAACTTTCTAAAGATTGTGCTATGGCTTCAGTATCTTGAGTAACATTGAAACTAATTTCACCCTTTTGTTTAAGCTCTAGGGTAATATCAGGCCCTATATCTGTGATGGTATTAGTTGATCTAATCATCTTAACACCATCTACACTAAAGATAGCATCCATACCTTTTTGGATATGGTTTTCATTGTCTTTGGAAACATTGTAGCCTTGTGGTGTGCTTGTATCTAAGGTAATGCCAAATTTACTACTTAATAATGAAGTAGCTTTGTTATCTCTAGCATAATTAGCTTGGTCAATATTTCCTTCAGCATCAGTTGCATAACCACCATCAAAAAGACTTAATTCACCACCATTAGTAGCTCTAAAAGTAAAAGACTTTTTATCTTCGCTAAAGCTTAATTCTACTTTTCCATTAGTTTGTTTTTTTAAATCCTCTGCTAAACTTTCATAGGTTGTTTGATCATTTATATCAATAGTAAATCTATCATATCTTTCACCATTTTTTATAACAAAAGTAAAAGAAGTGTTTTGACCTGATTCAAGCAATTTATCAGAAGTGTTTCCAACAACTTGTCCGGTTATTTTATCTTTTTCTTCTCCAGTACCTTGAGGTCTAAAACCATACAAACCACCTGCGCTAATGCTATCTTTATCAAGTTTCCAGCCCATAGCTTCTAAAAGTTTATCATCGCCTGAAAAAGAGATATTGTTTTTAGTTCCTGTTTCAGTGCTTTGCACTACTAAACGATAAGGATTGTCTCTATCTCCGGTATTTACTAGCTTAGCTTCTATTTTACCACCTGTGGCGGAATTGATTTTTTCAGCAAGTTGAGCTACGGTTGTACTTTTATCAATTTCTATTTTATAGTCTTTTCCATCTTGGGTGATAGTAAAAGAAGCTTTGCCATTTTCATCACCTTGTATACCCAAACTGCCCATGACAGTAGAGGTTTTGTCTTTAAAACCATTGCTTTGATAAACATCTTTTTGAGCAAGTTGATCGACTATGACTTTCATATTTGAAAGATTAGATAAAGAGCCTACAACCAAGCTAGCAGCAGCGCTATCGCCACTTACACTAGGAGAAACTTTCTTTTTGTTAAATTGAGAAGTATCGCCAAGACTATTTACAGCAGTTTGAAAAGCAAGTAGTTTAGCTTCAAGCTCTGCTAAGTCTTTTTGTCTTGAAGTGTTAGTTTCAAGTTGTGTGTTATAAAGCTTTAAGTGAGCATTCATTTCTGCTTCTTTAAGCTTATTAAGTGTATCGCTTGTTAAAACTCCCGAACCTATACCTAAACTTCCTAAACTACCTACTGCCATGATTAACTCTCCTTATCAAAAATGGTGCCAATAACACCTTTAAAATGTTCTATTAATTTCATAACTTCTTCACTAGGAATTTTGCGTATTAACCTACCTGTGTCTTTTTCGGTGACATTTACATACATTTCGTTTATTTTATCATTATACGCAAAACGCACATTTGTTTCCAATGTTTCCATTTGTCTATTAAGTTTTTCTGTTGCGTTTTTTAATTTTTCATTTAAATTCTCATCTTGATCATTTAAATCAACTTGTTGCTTATTCTCTTGAGATGGCTTTTCAACACTTTTTGTGTTAAAATGAGTTATATTTGTATCCCTTTGAATATTGCTAATGTCCATTTTAAACTCCTTTTTAAAAGACTCTAAAACACACTATCGACACAATTTTAAAAAACTTAATATTTAAATTAAAAATATATATATTTAATAAGCAAAAAGTGTTCTCAAAAAGTTTAAAATTAAAAAATTTCAAACTTTTTGAAGAATTTTTCATCATTTACAAGTAATTTTTTTGCAATAAGTCTGTCTATAACTTCTTTAGAGCAATTTGTCATTAAAGGCCATTCTTTATGATAATCTTCTAATGATCCTTTATTTGTCGCATCAATTGCAACACAATCTTTTTTGATAAATATATCTCTTTTTGCATCGATATTATTTACCACACGCCAAATTAACATATAAGGATTTTCCAAAATAGCATCTGAATCTAAAAAAACTAAAATTCTAAAATGTTTTTTATGAATTTGTAGTTTTTCAAAAATTTGAGCAATTTTTTCTTTTTTATCAATTAAGATCACACAAATTGGAGCAAAGGTTTGGGTGTAAAATTGTTTTAATTTTAAAATATTTTGATCTTTTTCTTTAAAAAGTGAAAACAAAGTTTCATCACTTAGAATTTCAAGTTCAACTTTTTTCTCATCGCCACACGCATCAAGTCCTGCTTTACCACCGTAACAATAAGTGCTTGAAGCATGATCGAGTTGATCGCAAATTCCTTCACTAATAAGTAATTTTTCTTCATCAAAGCGATTAAGTATATAAGGTATGAGCTTGTCATAATCTTGCAAGCAAGGTGCATTTTCATCGACAAAAATAGCATGTTTTACAAAACTCATTTGCCCTACTCCCCAAAAAGTATGCATTACTTGTTTTGCATGAGCTGGATATTTTGCTTCTATTTTGGCTAAGATCAAATTATGAAAAACTCCATTTTCAGGCATGTTATAATCTATCAAATCAGGTGTGTTAGTTTGAAGTAAAGGTAGAAAAACTCTTTCTGTGCCAAGCCCCATGTATTTATCTTCTAAAGGCGGTTTTCCTACAACCGTAGCTTGATAAATCGCATTTTTTTTAGCAAAGATTTTTTCTACTTTTAAGACAGGACAAAGTTCAACAGGAGTATAAAAGCCTGTATGATCTCCAAAAGGCCCCTCGGGTGCAAATTCATTTGGATCTACAAAACCTTCAATCACAAAATCACTATCATAAGGCACATAGAGGTGATTGCTTTTGCATTTTGCCAAAATAGCAGGTTTTTTCTTGATAAAACCATAAAGTAAAAGTTCAAAAATACCTTTTGGTAAAGGCGCTTGAGCACACCAAATATATAAAGGATCTCCACCTATGGCTATACTTACTGGCATTTTTTGATTTGCTTTTTTATACTCATGGAAAAAGTGGCTCGCGTCTTTGTGAATTTGCCAATGCATAAGCAAGGTTTTTTCATCAACTACTTGCAAGCGATACATTCCAAGATTATTTTGTTTTTCATCTATGCTTTGAGTATAAACTTGCCCCATAGTGATAAAAGGTGCAGCGTCTTTTTCCCAAGTTTTTAAAATAGGTATTTCATATAAAGAATTTAAGCTTTTGTAGTTAAATTCTCCATCTTTTTTGATGCGTTTTGGTGGGATATTTTTTAAATCAAGCAAGGTTTTGAAAAAATTTAATTTCGCACCAAAGCTTTGCGGTATGTGCATTTTAAGTAAAGAGCTAATTTCTTTAGCTACATCTTCATAATCTTTTCCAAATGCTAAATTTAAAGCTTTTTTGCTGCAAAAAGTATTTAATAATACAGGATAATCGTATTTTTTGCCATTTTTTACTGCATTAGTAAAAAGCAAGGCTTTAGAGTCTTCTTTTTTAACTTCTATATAAGCTAAATGTGCCATTTCATGTTCTACATCTACTGGCTCATGGATGGTTTTTAATAAATTATTTTTTTCTAAAAGCTCTACGAATTTTTGCATTTATATCATACTCTCTGCTTCTTTTAAAATTTCTTTTGCACCTTTTGCTATCATTTCTTTGGCTAAAAGCTCGCCTGCATTTGAGTAATTTTGCTTATCAATCACTCTTTTTTCTTTTAAAATTTTACTTGCATCGGGTAAGCCCACTATGGCGCGAATTTCTATTTTTTCACCAATGATTTTTGCATTAATTCCTATAGGTACTTGACAACCACCTTCTAGGGTTTTTATAAAATCTCTTTCGATATAAGTTTCTACAAAGGCATTTTTATCGTTTAAGCATTCAAGGTATTTTAAAATTTGTTTATCATCAATGCTTTCTATGCCTAAAGCTCCTTGAGAAGCTGCAGGTATCATCTCATCAAGTTCAAAAGCCCTAATGTACTTTATTTCTTTATCTAAACCCAAGCGTTTAATGCCAGCTAGAGCTAAAATAATAGCATCAAATTCCTTAGCTTTAAGTTTTTCTAAGCGTGAGTTGATATTACCTCTTAGAGAAATGATATTTAAATCAGGTCTTAACGCTAAAAGCTGCATTCTTCTTCTAAGACTTGTAGTGCCTACTTTTGCACCTTTTGGAAGAGCATTTAAGTTTTCATAATATTCACTTAAAAAAGCATCATTTACCACTTCTCTTTTTGAAATAGCAGCTAAAACTAAGCCATCAGGAAAGAAGCTTGGCACATCTTTTAAGCTATGCACAGCTAAGTGTGAATCACCTCTTAACATACTTTCTTCAAGTTCTTTTGTAAAAAGTCCTTTTCCACCTATTTTAGCTAAAGGAGAATCAAGTAAAACATCACCTTTAGTTTTAAAACCCTCTAAAGAAATTTCTAAATCAGAATGTGTTTGTAATAATTTATTTTTTATATACTCACTTTGCCATAATGCAAGTTGGCTTTTTCTTGTTGCGATGATTAATTGCATTTTTTATGCTCCTGTATGATTTCTACATCTATGATTTCTTCTTCGTTGTTTGTTTGATGATATTTTCTTTTTTGTTTTGTAAATAATTTTAATATCATCATAAAAAATAAGAGTAAAATTCCCAAAAATGTACTTAAAATTCCTGGTATTAAAAGTAAAATTCCAACTATAGTTAAGGAAAATAATTTAATCATACTAAATAAATTAGTATTGGCATTTTGCATAGTTATGAGATTTGTCCAAGTCTTTGCTAAAAACATTGCTCCTAAAAACATACTTGCAAAAACTATCATAAAAAAATTTAAAAAACCAAAAAAGACTATAAATAAAATACTAGCAATCAATTCTAAAATCAAAAAAGCGCTTAAATTTGTTTTTGCTATCATAAAATTTTCTCTAAGTGTGAAATTACTTCTTGGGTTTTTAAAACTTGTTTTTCTAGAGTATTTCTATGGATTAACTCTACTTCATCGCTTTCTAAACCCTTACCTATAACTAAAGCATAAGGAAAGCCCATTAATTCAAAATCATTAATCTTTACACCAAAACGCTCATTTCTATCATCAAACAAAATTTCTTTATCTTTAAAATGAGTATAAATTTGCTCGGCAAATTCCATAGCTTTTGTATCTTTTATATTAGAAACGATAATATCTAAAACAAAAGGAGCTAGAGTTTTATTCCAAATACAACCTTTTTCATCATGGCTTGCTTCTATGGCAACAGCTACTAAACGGCTCACCCCCATACCATAACAACCCATAGTGAAAAATTGAGCTTTACCATTTTCATCTAAATAGCTTGCATTCATTGCTTTTGAGTATTTATTTCCAAGTTTAAAAATATGTCCTACTTCAATACCTTTGCTTTGCTTAAGCTTGTGCTGACATTTTGGACAAAGATCATGCTCTTTAACTGCGGCAAGATCTTTAAAGCGTTCTTTATTTAAATTTACAACATTGATTCCAACCAAATGATAATCTTTTTTATTTGCTCCAATAATCATATTTGTTTCATTTTCAAGCTCATGATCAATATAAAAATCAACTCCATTTAATCCTACAAAGCCAATAAATCCTGGCACTAAACCTGCTTTTTCTAATTCTTCTTCACTTACATCGGCCAATTCTAATGCATTTGCTGCATTTAGTGCTTTAACTTCTTGCAGTTCATCATCGCCGCGTATAAAAAATACTACAATTTTTTCTTCATTTTCATAAATAGCTTTTTTAGCAATAGCTTTAACAGTATAGTAAGGATTAATTTTAAAAAATTCTGCTAATTCTTCTATAGTTTTTACATTTGGAGTGTGAAATTGTGTAGCAAAGTCAGCTTCTGGTCTTTCATCTTCGCAACTTTTTTTAGCTCTTTTTGCTGCTTCGATATTTGCAGCATAATCACAATGCTCACATAATAATATATCATCTTCGCCATTTTTAGCCAAAACCATAAATTCTTTTGAACCACTTCCGCCAATAGCCCCGCTATCAGCTTCAACAGCTCTAAAATCAAGCCCTAATCTTGTAAGAATTTTACTATAAGTTTCATGCATAAGATTAAATTCTTTATCTAAATCAGCTTCATTGCTATGAAAACTATAGCCATCTTTCATTAAAAATTCTCTACATCTTAAAAGCCCAAATCTAGGTCTAGCTTCATCTCTAAATTTAAGCCCTATTTGATATAAATGCAAAGGAAGTTGCTTGTAAGAATTTACTTTATTTCTAACCAAAGCTACTATGGCTTCTTCATGGGTTGGTCCTAAGACAAAATCATTTTCTTTTCTATCTTTAAAGCGTAAAAGCTCTTTACCAAAAACATTAAATCTCCCACTTTCTTTCCAAAGTTCAGCTGGGGTATTAAAACTTAAATTTACTTCTAAAGCTCCCACTTTATCCATTTCTTCTTTGATGATATTTTTAATCTTATCTAAAACTCTTTTTCCTAAAGGTAAAAAATTATACAAACCACTTCCAATTTGTTCTACAAAAGCACCCTTAACTAAAAATATATGACTTGGCAGGGTAGCATCTTTTGGATTTTCTTTTGTGCTTATGGCATAAAATTTACTAAATTTCATGATTATTCTCCAAATTAAATTCACATTTATAGAAGTTTAAACCTTCCATGCTTTCATTTTTTAAATCAAACACATAACGCATGGCATTTACAACAGAGTCATTTTGCATAGTTCCACTTAGTTTTTTTAAATTTACACTAGGATGATGTAAAAATGCATTCATCACCTGTCTTATAAGCTTTCTTGCTTCTTCATGATTTGAGTGTTTTAAATATCCTTTATCTATGGCCTTTTGTAATTGTTCTTTAGCGATTTCATCAGCTTGCAAGCGTAATTGCTTAACCAAAGGTAAGGTTGCTAGTTTGCTTAGATGTTGGAAAAACTCATTTGTCATAGTGCCTACTATAGAATAAGCAATCTGGGCTTGATGTTCTCTTAGTGTTAAATTTTTTCTTACAACTTCTTCTAAATCATCAACAGCATAAACTATATTTTTTTCATTTGCTTTTACATCAATATCCCTAGGCACTGCTATATCAAAAAAATATCTTTTATAATCTTTTTCTTCTAATATGTCATTAGTTATGATAGCATGTGGAGCATTTGTGGCGCTAAAAAATATCTCATATTTATTTAATGCTTCTTTTAAATTTGCGATACTTTCACAACTTGCATTTTCACCCAAATCCTCACAAAGCTTTTGGGCATTTTGTATATCTCTATTTAATATCAATACTTTAGCTTTAGCATTTAATAAATGTTTACAGGCTAACTCGCTCATTTCCCCTGCACCTACTACAACTGCAGTTTTATTTTCTAAATTTATAAGCTCTTTAGCTTTTGCTACCGCTACTGAAGCAACTGAAATAGGATTTTTGGAAATTTCAGTTTGATTTCTAATATTTGCTGCACATTTAAAAGCATAATGGACTGCTCTAGTTAAATGCACACCACATCTTTGTTCTTGTAGAGCAAATTTATAAGCATCTTTTAATTGTCCAGCAATTTGTGTTTCTCCAATAACTAAACTATCAAGTGAGCTTGCCACAGAAAATAAATGATGGATAGCCCCACTATCTTCATAAAAATCAGCTTTTGTGCTTAAATTTTCTTTATCAACCCCACAAAGTAAACTAAGTGTTTTTAAAATATGTTCATTGATACTTTCAATTTCTCCGATAAAAAGAAAAATTTCAACCCTATTGCAAGTGCTAAGCACTAAACTTTCTAGAATTTTATTATTAGTATGGATTAATCTTAATAGTTCTCTTTTTTTATCTTCATTGGAAAAGGAAAGTTTTTCTCTAGTAGCAATATCTGTATTTTTGTGCGTAAAACTGATACAATAATAATGCATTAAAATTCCCTTTCTATCATACTTTTAATAATATCTTCTAAATCTTTTATATTGTATTTTTCTATGGCTTTTAAGGCATTATTTGCATAGGTGTTTAATTCTTGACCAATTTGATTAAAAATTTCATGCTCTTGCATTTTATTTTTAATCCAAGTAAGTTCATCTATATTTAAATCTTTCTTGTAATAAGACTTAAGTATTTCTTGATCTTGTGGATTTAATTTTTCATATAAATACATATAAGCAAGGGTGGTTTTACCTTCTTTAAAATCATTCATGGCGGGTTTGCCTAAGGTTTGTTCATCGCCTTTGATATCTAAAATATCATCTACAATTTGAAAAGCCAAGCCCAAGTTTTTACCATATTCTGCAAAATCATCTTCATTTAAATTAGCAAGTATAGCCCCACATCTTGCACTAGCTTCGATTAAAACAGCTGTTTTGTTATATATCATTTGTAAATAAGCGTTTTTATCGGTATTGAAAGTTTCGCTTAAATTTACATCCATTAATTCACCAATGGAAAGCTTTACAACAGCATTGGAGATGATTTTTGCTAATTTTAAATCTATTAAAGAAAGTTCATAGAAGGCTTTTGAGTATAAAATATCTCCAAGCATGATAGCATTTTTGGCTCCAAATTGTTCATTGATAGATTTTACACCTCTTCTTAATTTTGCTTCATCAATCACATCATCATGCAATAAGCTTGCAGCATGGATTAATTCTATAATGGCACAAATTTTATAACTAATATCGTTTTCGCTAGCTATTTTTAAAAGTAATTTTGAGCGTAATTTTTTACCGCCTTGAAGTTTTGAACTCATTGTTAAAATAGGCTTGTAATTTAATTCAGATAAAAATTCATGCATATATTGATCTATCTTTTGCACCATGCTTTCCTTAATTTTCTTATAATTATATTTTATTAAATTTTACTTTAGTTTTGATTAAGAGTGACTTTTCTAGGATCTAAAAATTCCACTTCTAATCTTTTATCTCTATCTTCTATGTAGATAGTGAAAATAGCCTCACCTTTTTTAAAATCACTAAATTCAAGTATTAATCTTGCTCTATCTATGTGTGGATTTTTATAATCAGGCACTAAAGTTTGATCTACCCAATTTAAATTTCTTCTTAAAGACATCACAAATTGCCTAGGGTATTTTTTATACCTTGAATGAACGATGATATTAGTTTGATCAAATAAAGTCCATGAAAAGTCAAAATAATAAGTCTCATCAGGATAATCAATTTCTTTTATTTTTACACTTGCTTTTTCATCTTTACTTAAGGTAAATTTGTGAGTATAATCAAAAAATACTTCAGCTTTTAAAAAATTAAACATCAAAAATAAAGATAAAAATAAACGCAAAATCAACCCTCATGCCCTAAAATTTCAGCACTTAAGCCTATATAAAAATCATTTTTTCTCTCATCTATTAAGAGTGAATTTTCCATTTGAAATTGTGCTACATCATTTTCATTTAAATTATTTTTTTCTAAAAGCTCTATCATAGCGATATGATCGGCTAATAATTTTTCTAAAACATTTTCTAATGCACCTAAATTTGCATATTTTATTGTTTCAATAAATTTTTCTTTAGGGCTTTTTGCAAACATTTCATCAAAAATATCCATTTTTAACCTTTTATATAAGTTTGAATTTTTTCTATTAAAGTAGTTTTATCGTTAGCTTCATCTAAGTCTTTAATTTCTTTTTGCCAAGAAATATGTATATAATCCATCTTAGCATTTTTAGCACAAAGTCTGTCTTTTAAGCTATCGCCTATGAAAATACTTTTTTCATATTTTGCTTCATCTGCGATTAATCTTAGCATCATAGGATCAGGCTTAGCTTCTATACCATAACTAACACCTAGTATTTTATCAAAATATGAAAGAATGTTTTGTTTTTTTAAAATAGGCACCAAGCTTTCTTGAGGTGCATTTGTAGCTATAGCTAAATAGCAATCATTTTTTTTACAAAATTCCAAAACCTCAAGCACACCATCAAAAAGCACCACGCTTTGATCATAATGCTTAATAAAATACTTCTCATAACCTTCTTTAAAGCTAGTATGTGAGTAAGTATCAACCCCGTAAAAAATCTTAGCATAATTTTGTCCAGGAGTATTGATAGTATCTAAAATAAACTCTCTTTTTAAAGGTTCTAAATTTAAATCCGCTCTTATTTCATTTACCGCACATACTATAGCATTAGCACTATCTATAAGCGTGCCATCCATATCAAAAATTACATTTATCAATATTCATCCTTAAATTTAATTTTATGTTTGTCTTTTTTATAACTTTGATTATTTTTTAGCTTATATAAGGCATTGGCTTTTGAAGCTAAGGTTTTTTGGTCTAAACTTTCATCTAAACACTCATTTACAAAAATCTCCAAAGCCTTAGTATAAGTAGAATCTAAAAACACCGCTTGAATTTTCTCAAAGATTTTAGCATTTTTTTGCATTCTTTCTCTAAAAAGAGTTAAATCAAAATCTTCTCTTTTTAAAGCACTCACAGCAGAATTAGTAAATTTTTCTAAAGCTCTTACATATTTTACCCTTAAAGCTTTTTCATCATTTTTCATTCTGCTGCACTTGTATTGATTCTACATTGTAATGCTTCTTGTACTAAATTTCTTGCTATTGAAGCTTCAGCATCTACAATGTGTAAATGTTTATCAGTATGTGGGAAAATGATCTTAGCACCTGTACCACTTGTTTTTAAAACCGTTTGTATGGGTTTGTTAAAGCTAGAAAGCACTTGATAGAGCATGTCAAGCTTAGCTTCATTACTTATAGTTATAATAGCAACTGAGCATTCTTCTATATTTGCTACTTTTAATGTTTCTACTTGGGCTACATTTGCAAAAAAGATATTTTCATTTCTACTGCGGCCAAGTTCAACTAAATTTAAATCACTTTCTAAAACCAAATATGGAATACCTGTTTTTTTGATCTTTTGCACCACTTCTTGACCTAATCTTGTATAACCAAAAATGATAAAATGATCTTTCATTTTTTGATCACATAAATAAAATTTAGCCATATCATTTTGCTCACCTTCGGCTGCGTTGGCTATTTTTCTAAGATTATTTAAAATAAAAGGCGTTGCAACCATAGTGACGATAGAAACTATAATAAAAATTTGTGCTGTTTTTTCATCTATAAGTGAATTTACTTGCATTAATGAAAATACTGCTAGCGCAAATTCTCCAATTTGAGAAATACTCAAAGCAGTTTTTAACGCTACTCTTTTTCTTGTATAAAGGATTAAAAGACCGTAGATTACTACAAATTTTATCAATAAAACCAAGCTTACAAAAACAAAAATCAAAAACCAATTTTCAAAAACTATATGAAAATCAATTTGCAAACCAACACTGATAAAGAAAAATCCTAAAAGCAAATCTCTAAAAGGAACCAAATCTGCTTCTATTTTATGTTTATATTTAGTTTCAGCTATCAAAGCTCCAGCTATGAATGCTCCAAGTGAGTATGAAAAGCCAAAAGAATGAGCCAAAAAACTTGCTCCTATTACAGTAAAAAGTATGGTGGCGATGAAAATTTCATTTGCGTTAGTTTTAATGATGAATTTTAAAACATAAGTAAAAAGGTATTTGCCTATAAAATAAAGCAAAACAAGTAAAATCACAGCACTGACTAAAGTTGTAAGTAAAAGTTTTGAAATATCAGCATTTTGAGAACTAAATATATCAATCATTAATAGCAGTGGTATCACAGCAATATCTTGAAAAAGTAAAATTCCTAAAGCTTTTCGGCCATATTCTTCGTTGATATCGCCATTATCATTAAGTATTTTTAAAACTATAGCAGTGGAAGATAAGGCTAGAGCAAAACCTGCTATCATTGCGATATGGCTTGCTATACCTAAAATATAAGTTACAAGTAAAGTACAAACCAAACCACAAGTTAGCATTTGCAAACTTCCATTTAAAAATACTTCTTTTTTCATTGCCAAAAGATGTTTAAATGAAAATTCAAGCCCTATAGTAAACATTAAAAAAACTATGCCAAATTCAGCTACATGTATAACAAATTCATTAGTGCTAAAACCATAAAATTCACGCACAAATAAACCTGTAGCTATATAACCTATAATAGTTGGAATACCAAATTTTTTAAGTATAACATTAAGTATGACAGCAACTGCTACTGCAGTTAAAAATAAAGTTATAAAAGCATCCACTCACCAACCTTTTGTAATGTTTTTATTATTTTATTTTTTCTAAAAAAATTAAATCAAAATTACTTCTATGTTTAACTACTGCTCTTGATTTTGAAGGATTATCTCTTCTATCAAGTTCTAATCTTAACTCTTCAATAGTGTTTTCAAACTCATCAATTTTTGTTTTTAGTTTTAAAATCACATCAACACCAGCTAAATTAACCCCAAGATCTCTTGTTAAGCGTAAAATCATTTTGATTCTATCTATATCTTTTTGAGAATAAAGTCTCATTTTACCATCGGTTCTACTTGGCTCAACTAAACCTTCTTTTTCGTATTGTCTTAGAGTTTGTGGGTGTATACTTAAAACTTTTGCAACAACACTTATAAGATACACCGGTTCATCATAACTATGCTCCATTACTTACTCCTTTCAAGGTAATTTTTCTTCTAAAATTTTTACAAATTCAGGATCAAGGCTATTAATATCAGGTATTTTTACATTCAAAATTAAATACATATCCCCATAAAGATCTGTTTTTCTATTTTGCACTCCATAGCCTTTAAGTCTAATTTTTTGATTGTTTTTAGAATTTGGCGGTATGGTAATTTTAACTTCTTTTCTTGGGGTATGCACACTGATTTTATCTCCAAAAAGCGCTGTTTTTAAGCTAATTTCAACCTTTTTGTACAAATCATCATCTTCTCTTTCATATTCATCGCTTTTTTCAAGTTCAACTTTTAAAATCAAATCCCCTCTTTGCCCTTGAAAGCTTTTTCCTTTACCTCGTATGCGTAGCTTTTCGCCATCTTTTATGCCATGTGGAATTTTGATTTTAACTTGCTCGTTATTTATATTTACCAAATGCTCACCACCTAAAATTCCTTTTTCAAAAGGAATTTTAACACTTGCTTGCAAATCTAAATCTTCTTCAAATCCTCCAAATCCCCCAAAGCCACTTCTAAAATTATTACTAGAACTAAAACCGCCACTAAATCCTCCAAAGCCTCCGCCAAAAATATTTTTTAAAATATCATTGATGTCAGCTCCACCTGCATTTCTTGAAAAATCATGAAAACTTTGCCCGCCAAACATAGAATCGCCATATCTATCATACTGAGCTCTTTTTTTCTCATCACTTAAAATTTCATAAGCGGCGTTAATTTCTTTAAATTTTTCCTCAGCACCATTTTCTTTGTTAATATCAGGATGATATTGTCTTGCTAATTTTCTATAAGCTTTTTTTATCTCATCTGCGCTAGCGTTTTGCGAAACTCCTAGTGTTTCATATAAACTATTACTCATTTTTATTATTCCTTAATTTTTTATAAGATTATATCAAAAACTTTAGTCTTAGTCAATCAACTTTTATAAGTTTTAAAACTAAAGGTTTTATTTACAATTGTGTAAAAATAAAATTTTATACTTGCATTAAATGATTTTACAAAGGATAAAACATGAAAAAAACTATGATTCTTTCTTTGGCATTGGCAACTAGTCTTTTTAGTGCTAGTATTGATTTTAAACAAGCAGATGATAATGTAAAAAGAACTTTACCAACTGATAATCAAAATACTATACTTTCTTATCATGATTCCATACAAAAAGTTAAAAATTCAGTTGTAAATATCTCAACTTCTAAAACTGTTCAAAGTAGTTCATTTGGAATTGATGATTTTTTCAATGACCCTTATTTTAGACAATTTTTTGGTTTTGATTTCCCACAAGCTCCAAAAAATAAAAAAAATAAAGAAGTTGTAAGTTCATTGGGTTCTGGTGTAATTATTTCAAGCGATGGTTATATTATAACAAATAATCATGTTATAGAAGACGCTGAAAAAATCACTGTAAATTTACCTGATTCTAGCACTGAATATAAAGCTAAATTAATCGGTGCTGATCCTAAAACAGATTTAGCAGTGATAAAAATAGAAGCAAAAAACTTACCCGCAGTAGTTTTTGCTGATTCAGATAAATTACTAGAAGGTGATGTAGTGTTTGCTTTGGGTAATCCTTTTGGTGTTGGAAGTAGTGTTACAAGTGGGATTATTTCGGCCTTAAATAAAAACAATATAGGTCTAAATCAATATGAAAATTTCATCCAAACTGACGCTTCTATTAATCCTGGAAATTCAGGCGGAGCTTTGGTAGATAGTAGAGGAGCTTTGGTTGGGATAAATTCAGCCATACTTTCAAGAAGTGGTGGAAATAATGGCATAGGTTTTGCAATCCCTTCTAATATGGCAAAATCTATTGCACAAAAACTTATTGAGCATGGAAAAATTGAAAGAGGATATTTAGGCGTAGTCATAGGAGCTTTAACTCAAGATATTAAAAAAGCCTATACTAATCAAGAAGGTGCTTTAATCACTGAAGTACAAAAAGATTCAGCAGCTTATAATGCAGGGTTAAAAAGAGGAGATTTGATTATAAAAGTAGATAAAACTGTGATTAAAAGCCCTATGGATTTAAAAAACTACATAGGAAGTATTGATCCAAAACAAGCAGTAGAAGTAACTTATGAAAGAGATAATAAAGTCAAAACAGCTAAATTTATGTTAAAAACAGATGAAAAGTCGCTACAATATGAAAAAGGTTATATTGATGGTCTAAAATTAGTGGAACTTGACTCTAAGAATAGACAGCAATACCGCATACCTGAAAGTATTAGTGGTATTTTAATTACCGAAGTTACTCCAAAATCAAAAGCTGAAAAAATAGGTTTTGAGCAAGGTGATATTATTATAGGTGTTGATCAGTATGAAATTTCAAATTTTAAAGAATTATCTAAGGCTTTAGAATTAAATAAAGGTAAAGAGTATGTTAAAATTTGGATTAATAGAGGCGGATTTGTAAGAGCTTTACTTTTTTAAGAAAGGAAAAAAATGACAAATATTTTAATGATAGAAGATGATTTAGAATTAGCAGAGATTATAGCTGAATATTTAGAGCAATTTGATATGAAAGTAGATATTGCTCATGAGCCTTATATAGGTCTTTCAAGACTTGCTTTAAATCCTTATGATTTAATCATTTTGGATTTAAGCTTACCTGGACTTGATGGACTTGAAGTATGCGAGGAAATTCGTAAAAAATATGATACACCTATTATCATTTCAAGTGCAAGGCATGATATTAGCGATAAGGTTGCAGCACTTGATTTGGGTGCAGATGATTATTTACCAAAACCATATAATCCTCAAGAACTTCAAGCAAGAATTAAAAGTCATTTAAGAAGAATTTCAAACACAAAAACTGCTCAAGCTCAAGTTAAAAAAGATCTTGTATATGATAAATATAAACATACTATCACTATGAAAGATCAAGAAATTAGCTTTACTAATGCTGAATTTGATATTTTGAGTTATTTAATTAAAAAAGAAGGTGGAGTGGTAAGCCGCGAAGAGCTTGTGTATAATTGTAGCTCTATTAGTGAAGATTCTAGTAATAAAAGTATAGATGTAATCATTAGTAGAATCAGACAAAAAATCGGAGATGATCCTAAAACTCCAAAATACATTCATTCAATCAGAGGCATAGGGTATAAATTAACTCAATGAATAAATCATCAATTTTTTATACTATAACCTTTGTTTTTTTACTTGCAAGCGTTAGTGTAATTTTAGCTTTTTTATGGCTTATAAAATATGATCAACAAAATTACACTAATGAGCTTAATGCAAAATATTCTTTTATAGCTAATGCAAGATTATTATATTTTAATCATGTGATTAGTGAAAGAGAATTTTATGAGCAAACAAAAAATTACAAAATGATAGAATTAACAACTCCATCAGCCATAAGACAAATCATCTATAAAGCTGAAACTATAGCACGGGCTCAAACTAGCACAGGTGTAGTTGAAATCATTACTTTAGAAGATAATGTGTATTTAAAAATCATCTTTGATGGTAAGCTTTATTTATATAAAGATTTAGAATATCAAGGTTATCGTTATTTTGTGATCAAGCTTATTGCTAGTATAGTAGTAATGGTTTTATTGATTTTATATATTTTTATCATTAAAAAATTAAAACCACTTAGAGCTTTAAAAAGACAAATTGATAAATTTGGCGAAAATAAACTCAATGAAATTCAAAATGTTAGCAAGGGAAATGATGAAATTTCTCAAGTAGCAACAGCCTTTTATGAGTCTATTTTAAGAATTCAAAAACTAAACACTTCAAGGCAGTTTTTCTTAAGAAATATTATGCATGAGCTAAAAACCCCCATTACTAAAGGTTTAATTACTTTAGAAATGCTTGAAGATAGCAAATATAAAGAAAGATTAGTGGGTGCTTTTAATCGTTTAGAGATTTTGATTAATGAATTTGCAGCCATTGAGCAAATTACTTCGGGTGCTGGTTTGATTAATTTAAAAAAATACAATATCTTAGATCTTTTAGATGAAGCTAAAGATATAGCTATGAGTGATGATGAAAAGGTAAAAATTAGTATAAAAGAAAGTTTTAGTGTCAATGTAGATTTTAAACTTTTTACCACTGCAATGAAAAATATGATAGATAATGCGACAAAATACTCTGATGAAAATTGCGTTACTATAGAAATAACTAAAGATTATCTTTGCTTTAAAAACAAAGGAAAAGCCTTAGATAAAGACTTGAAATACTATACTCAAGCCTTTACGCAAGGCAAGAAAAATAAAGATAGTTTTGGACTTGGATTATACATTGTTAAGACTATTTTAGATTCTCATAAACTCACGCTTTATTATGAATATAAAGATGGTATTAATCATTTTTATTTTAATGATATACAAAATATAATTTTAAACTAGGAAATTCATGCCCTTATCGCGTTTAAATGAAGAACAATATAAAGCCGCTAGTGCTCCTTTTGGACATAATCTAATTATAGCAAGCGCAGGCACGGGTAAAACTTCAACTATAGTTGCAAGAATAGCCTTTTTACTTCAAAATGGTATAAAGCCTGAAAAAATTATGCTTCTAACCTTTACAAACAAAGCTAGTAAAGAGATGATAGAAAGACTTAGTAGGTATTTTGATAAAAGCATTACTTCAAAAATCACAGCAGGAACTTTTCATAGTACTGCTTATTCTCTACTTAAAGAGTTAAATCACGATATTATTTTAAAACCTGCGAGTGAGCTTAAAATTCTTTTGCGTTCTATTTTTGAAAAACGCACTTTTCATCATTTAAGCGATACTAAACCTTATATGCCAAGCTATTTGTATGATGTGTATTCTTTATTTCAAAATACTAATGCAAACTTAGATGAATTTTATAATTGGTTTTGTCAAAATTATGATGAACAAGCTGTTTATGCTGAAATTTATGAAGATATTTTAAAAGAATACGAAGAAGAAAAAATGCGTTTTAACTATGTGGATTTTAATGATTTATTGATCAAATTAAAACATGTTTTAGCTTCACATCATTTTGAATTTGATGAGATTTTAGTAGATGAATACCAAGATACTAACACCTTGCAAGGCTCGTTAATTGATGCTTTTAAAAGTAAAAGTTTGTTTTGTGTGGGTGATTATGATCAAAGTATTTATGCTTTTAATGGGGCTGATATTTCTATTATAGGAAGTTTTAAAGATAGATTTGTCGATGCAAATATTTTTACTTTAAATAAAAACTATCGTTCTAGTAAAAATATACTTGCGTTAGCTAATAAGGTTATTTTAAATAATGAAAGATTATATCCTAAAGAATTAATTGTAACTAGAGAAGGAGATTTTAAAGCGCCAAGTTTGCTAACTTTTAATGAATTATTTGATCAATACTCTACCATAGCAAAAATAATCTTACAAAGCGGGGTTAATCTTGATGAAATTGCTGTGATTTTTAGAAACAATTCTAGTGCAGATGGAGTAGAAGTAGCCTTAAGAGAACTTGGCATAGCAAGCAAAAGAAAAGGTGGAGGAAGTTTTTTTGAAAGCTTGGAAGTTAAAAACTTTTGCTCTATGCTTGCAATCGTGCTTAATCCAAAAGATATCATGGCTTTTATACATTTACTTGAATACACCAAAGGAGTTGGTGGGGTTTTGGCAAAAGATATTTTTGATGCTTTATTAAAATTAGGACATTCTAGTTTAATTAAAGGCTTTTTAAATCCTGATAGTAGTGTGAATTTAAAAAAATACAAAAAACAAAGTTATCAACTAGGACTTTTTGATGATATTGAGGAGCTAGCCTCGCCTTCAAGATTTAACTTAGAAAGCGAATTTAACACCCACCCTATTTTAAGCTTACCCAAAATCAACGAGCTTTGTGCAAAAAATCTTGAAAAAATTTATCTTTTTATTAAAAAAGCAAGCGAGTGTAAGGTTTCAACTCAACTTGTAAATTTGATCTTAGAAAATGATTATTTTAAAGAAATTTGTGATATTTTAGCAACTAAAAGAGCAACTAATAAAAACTCTAATGTTGATTTAAATAAAAAAAATGAAATTTTAGAAAAAATCAACGCGAAAATGTTTGTATTAAAAGAACTTGCTAAAAATTATAGTGATAATTATAAATATTATAATTTTCTTACTCTTGGTGCTAGTGAAATGAGTAGTGGTAGTGGGGTTAATCTTTTAAGTATACATGCAAGTAAGGGGCTTGAGTTTGAACTTGTATTTGTAATTGATCTTGCACAAGGAAGATTTCCTAATCAAAAGCTCATGAGCATGGGTGGAAGTTTGGAAGAAGAAAGAAGACTTTTTTATGTAGCTGTAACTAGAGCTAAGGATACTTTATACTTAAGCTATGCAAAATATGACAAGATTAAAAAAAGCAATTATCAACCTTCGTGTTTTCTAATCGAAGCAGGTATGTGTAAAGAAGAATAAAAATAAGACTTTATTAATCTTTTTATATTATGATTAATAAAAATCATTCAAGGAGAAAAAAATGAATAGTGTATTATTCAAAGGAAATAAAGTAAATTTAAAAGGAAACAACATCCAAGTTGGTGACATGGCTCCAAATATCACTTTAAAAGCCAAAGATCTTTCAGGTGTTGAAATTGCTCCAAAAGGTAAAACTCAAATTATTATCAGCGTACCAAGCCTTGATACTCCAGTATGTGCAACTGAAGCTAGGGAATTTAATAAAAAAGCAGCAGCAAGTGGTGTAGAAGTAATCGTAGTTAGTATGGACTTACCATTTGCTATGGGTCGTTTTTGCTCAACTGAAGGTATAGATAATTTAACTGTTGCGAGTGATTTTGTTTCTAAAGAATTTGGTGAAAAATATGGTGTTTTAATGGCTGATGGTCCACTTGAGGGAATTTTAGCTAGAGCAGTGTTTGTAATTAAAGATGGCGTAGTTGCTTATAAAGAATTAGTAAATGAAGTAACAGAACTTCCTAATATGCAAGCTTTAGAAAATTTCTTTAGTCAAAGTTGTGGATGTGGTGGTTGTGGTTGCCACTAAATTTTAAAAGCCTGCAAAAGGCTTTTAAATCTAACTGCAAAAATACTTAAAAACAATATTAGCAATTAACCTTTTCTAATTTTGGAGCAATAACAAATCTACAATAAGCTTGGCTAGGATTATTTTTAAAATATTTTTGATGATAGTTTTCAGCCTTATAAAATTTTTCTAGTTTTAAAACTTGCGTAACTATGGCTTTAGCGTAATATTTTTGTGCTTTTTGTAAAAAATTGCTAATAATTTTTAACTCCTCATTAGTTTGATAAAAAATAACTGATCTATACTGCGTTCCTTCATCAGCTCCTTGTTTATCTAAGCTTATTGGATCGTGCATTTTGAGAAAAATTTCTAAGATTTTTTCTAATGAAATTTGTTTTTCATCATAAATTATCTTAGCCACTTCTATATTCCCATCACCATTTATCACGCTTTCATAACTTGGATTTGGCTTACCACCGCTATAACCTACTTCTGTATAAACTACGCCTTTGATTTCATCAAACACGGCTTGAGTACACCAAAAACAACCCGCACCTAAGATAATTTCCTTATTTGTCATTATTTTCCAAATCCTTATTTTCTTTTAAAACAAGTTGCATAAGATAAAGCTCTTCCCCATCTATGATTTTTAAATCTTTATCTTCGCATTTTGGGCACCAAAAGATATTATTTTCAAGCACTCCACTAAAATGGCATTTTTGACACTCAACTACTACTTCTTGAATATGTATAATAAATTTAGCATTCTTACATAAGGGACTATTTTCTTTAAAAGTTTCAAAGCTTCTTTGTAAAAGTGGAGGTTCAATCCCACTTAAACGCCCTATTTTAACATGCACTTCTTCAATAACTTTTCCTTGAGCGTATTCTTCACAAAGTTCTAGCAAAGATTCTGTAATACTTAACTCATGCATTAGCAAATTCTTGGTAAAAGCTCGCCTTTTGGAGCTTCTAAAATGCGTTTTGCTCCATAAGCATTTTCTAAAACCACTCTTGCTTTTTTATTAGCTGTGATTTCACCTATAATAGCTGCATTAGTATTAAATTGTTTTAAAATTTCTAATGCTTTTTGTTCATCTTTTTTATCTACACAAATAATAAAAGTTCCTTCATTTGCAAGCTCATAAGGCTCATACCCAAAAAGCTCACAAACCCCTAAAACTTCATCACAAACTGGGATTTTTTCTTCAAATATTAAAAGCTCTAAATTACTTAATTTAGTCCATTCATTTAAAACTGCACTAAGCCCACCACGCGTAGCATCACGCATTGCTTTTATGGAAATATTTGCATTTAAAAGTGTTAAAACTTCATCTTTTAAGCTTTTACAATCACTTTGGATATTTGCCTCTAAATTATTTCTTTCAACCAAAACCGCACAACCATGAGCTCCAATATCCCTTGAAACTAAGATACTACAACCACTTTTTAAGTTTTTGGTATTGATTTTTTGTATATTTTTACCTATACATGAAGTATTAATGTATATTTCATCGCCTTTATTTTTAGGAACAACTTTAGTATCCCCGCAAACTAGCTTTACTCCCGCTTTATCGCATTCTTCTTTTATAGATTTTAGTATAATTTTTAACTTTTCTAGCTCAAAACCCTCTTCTAAAATTAAAGCTAATGATAAATATAGTGGTTTTGCTCCCACCATTAATACATCATTTACGCTACCACAAACTGCTAATTTTCCTATATTTATATCTTTTAAAAAGATAGGATTTAATACAAAAGAATCAGTACTAAAAGCCAAATCATCTAAAATAGCAGCATCATTTGCCTCTTTTAAAACATCATTTTCAAAAATAGAAAAAATTTCACTTATCAAAGCATTCATTTCTTCGCCACCGCCACCATGGGCTAAAGTAATTTGCTTCATTTTATGCCTTATCTTGATAGTATTTATAATAAGCCGCGCAAGCTCCTTCACTAGAAACCATACAGCTACCTATGGGATTTTTTGGAGTGCAAGCTTTTGCAAACACCTTACAATCGTAAGGCTTAGCTAAGCCTCTTAAAATTTGACCACAAATACAAGCCTTGCTTTCGTTTTTACTTTGTACTTTACAATCAAACACTTTGCTAGCATCTAAGTGTGCAAATTCATCTTTTAGACAAAGCCCGCCATTTACAATCACTCCAAGACCTCTAAATTCAAAATCACAAGGTTTAAAGTATTTTTCCACTAAAGCCTTAGCTTTTAAATTTCCTTCTTTGCTAACTACTCTGTGATATTCATTATAAACTTCAAAAGTATTTGCATTCATTTGCTCTACTATATTTAACACACTAAGCATTATATCAACTGGCTCAAAACCACTCACTGCTATAGGAGTTTTGTATTTTTTAGCAATAGGTTCATAAATGTTTGATCCTGTGATAACGCTTACATGGGAAGGCCCTAAAAATGCGTCAATTTTTACATTTTCATCTTGCATGATAGCTTCTACCGCGGGTGGAACCAACACATGATTAATATGAAAAAATAAATTTTTTAAATTTAAAGCTATACCTTTTTCTATAATCACCCCACTCATAGGTGTAGTTGTCTCAAAACCTATGGTAAAAAAGATTATATTTTTTTCAGGGTTTTTTAAAGCTATATCTATCACATCCAAAGGTGTATAAAGTGCTCTAATATCAGCCCCTTTAGCTCTAAGATCAATTAAGCTTTCATAACTTCCTGGCACTTTAAGCATATCGCCTAATACGCAAAAGATAGTATTTGGTATACTTGCAAGCTTTAAAGCCACATCAATACGCTCTCTTGGCATAACACACACAGGACAGCCTGGGCCATGAACAAAATTAATTTCTTTTGGCAATAAATCAGGCAAACCAAATTTCATAATACTATGCGTATGTCCACCGCAAATTTCCATGATATTAATAGGCTTAGTAATTTTAGAAGCAATAAGTTCTTTTAGGGCTAAAATTCTTTCTTTATCTCTAAAATCATTAATTAAATCCATTTTTTAGCCCCATATCGCCTTCATTTTCATCGATTTGTCCATTTTGCATTTTCTCTGCTATATCAGCATAAATTTTTAAACTCTCTTGTGCAGCTTGAGTGTCGATTTTTTCCATAGCAAAACCCACATGTATAAGCACATAATCGCCTACTTTTAAAGGCTCGCTTATTAAATCCAAACTTACTCTTCTTTTAACCCCTAAAGTTTCTACTATGGCTGAATTTAGCTCATCAATTTCTAAAATTTTAGAAGGTATAGAAAGACACATTAGCTAAGCTCCTTTTTCATTTTTAGATAATTTATCCAAAGATCAAATCCTGTTTTTGTTTTGCTATCTAAAATCATAATATCTATTTTAGGATTTAGCCTTTTAGCGGCCATAGAAGCTGCTTTGAAATCAAAGTCAAAATGTTGAGCTAAATCGGCTTTAGTAATGACCAATAAATCAGCCTTTCTAAACATCACTGGATATTTTTCTACCTTATCACTACCTTCTGTTACTGAAAGTAAAACTACATTTAAATGCTCGCCCAAATCATAACTTGCAGGACATACCAAATTTCCCACATTTTCAACAAATACTATATCAAGTTCACTAAGTTTAAAATGATGTAAAGCTTCATGCACCATAAAAGCATCTAAATGACAAGTTTGTCCTGTAGTAATTTGATGAGCTAAGCCTCCTGCTTTAATAATGCGATTTGCATCATTATTAGTTTCTAAATCTCCTTCAACCACAGCTATTTTTAAATCATCTTTTAAAGTTTTTATAGTTTCTTCTAAAAGCGTTGTTTTACCGCTTCCTGGGGAACTCATTAAATTAATACAAAGAGTATTATACTCATTAAAATGCTCTCTATTATGAGCTGCTTGATGATCATTTTTTGATAAAATTTTACTAATAACATTAATAGTTTTTTCATCTTTTAATGCTGGATTTTCATGATGGTGATCATGATGATGTTCATGTCCATTAATAGAACAACCGCAATCTTTACACATAATCTTTCCTTTATATTTTTATTTTATTGTATATAAAAAAGTATTAAAAAAATATGAGTTTTATTAAGTTTTTAAAGATAAATAATGCACAAGTTGCCCAAGTGCGATAGAACTATCATTGCAAGGAAATTGCAAAGAAGTTTTATAAGCAAAATTTTTTCGATCTAAAATTTCAAGCAAGGTTTTGTTTTGAAATACCCCACCACATAAAAGCACTTCTTCTTTAAATTTTTTTGAATATTCTATAATTAAATTTGCAATGCCATTAAGCAAACCTGTGCTAATTTTAACTTTATCTTTATCTTCTAAAGCTTGCAAAAAAGCATTTTTAAAACAAATTTCTTTTTCTTTGATGTTAAATTTGTAACTATAATCAAGATTTTTATCATAATATTTTTCCATCAAAAGCCCAGTTTGTGCTTCATAATCAAGCTTTTGTATATCAAAAGCAAAAGCGCCAAAAGCATCGATAATCCTACCAAGAGAACTCGTATATAAAGAGCTTTGAGTGTGAATTTTTTTAAGATTATTTAATTTTACTTGAGAAAATTTAGCTAAAAACTCGCTAGCTTTGCTTTCTAAATTAAAATCAAAAATTAAAGCTAAAGCTAAATTTGCGATATTTTTAATATCTGCATTAATTAGTTTGAAATTTTTAAAATGATTTAGTCTTTCATAACTTTTTAAACTCGCTCTAAAAATCTCCCCACCCCAAATTTTTCCATCATCTCCATAGCCTGTTCCATCAAAAACAAAGGCTAAAACATTATTTTTGTAAATTTTGTGTTCAAATAAACAAGCGCATAAATGCGCATAGTGATGTTGCACGCGAAAATTTTTATAATCTTTAAATTCTTTTACATAGTTAAATTGTGGGTGTTTGTCGCTTAAAATATGATCAAAATTTAGTTTATAAGAGTTTTGAAAGAAAGTTAAAATTTTAAAAAATCTCTCTTGTATATCTAAACTTTTCATATCGCCTATATAAGGAGAAATGAAAAGTTGATTTTTAAAAAAACATGCAAATTCGTTTTTTAACTCACTTCCTAGAGCTAGAATATTTTCTTTTGTATTAAAAATATCTGCTGTATTGATATAAAGTGGGTTAAGACCTCTTGAAGTCCTTAAAAACATAATTTTTTCGCTAATAACTTGAGCAATGCTATCATCGCTTGAGTTGTGTATTATTCTATCATAATCAAGATAAAAATCAAATACATCACTAAGTTGCTCTAAAAGTTTTGTTTCTTCATAAATAATGCTTTGTGAACTTAAATTAGCACTTGTTGCAATGATAGGTTTTTTAAAATGTTCAAAAAGCATTAAATGCGTTCCCATATAAGCTAACATAATACCTATTTTATTGGTATCTGGTGCTAAGCTTTTATGGATATTTTTGCTATTTAAAATAACTATGGGTTTTAAATTTGAAGTTAAAAGTTTTGCTTCAGCTTCATTAATAAAAGCTAATTCTTGAGCCATTTTAAGATCTTTTACCATGATAGCAAAAGGCTTTTTAGGGCGATTTTTGCGTATTCTAAGTTCATTTATAGCATTTTTATTTGTGCTATCACAAATTAAATGAAACCCACCCATACCTTTAAAAGCTATGATTTTACCTTCTTCTAAAAGCTTTGCAAGCAAGATAAAAGCTTTTTCATCTTTGGCTAAAATATTTTGATTTTTATCTTTTAAAAAAATAGTAATTTTACATTTTGGGCATGAGAGTGGTTGGGCATGAAAACGACGATTAGTAGGATCTTCATACTCGCTTTGACAAAAAGAACACATTTTAAACTCATCCATAGTCGTATTAACTCTATCATATGGGAGTTTTTTTATAATAGAAAATCTTGGCCCGCAATTTGTGCAAGTGATGAATGGATATTTAAAACGCGGATTTTTCTCATCGTAAAATTCATTATAGCAATCCTCACAAAGAGCAAAATCGCTTAAAATCGGGCTAAATTTTTCACTATCTTGTGAAGTACTTATGATAAATTCATTATAAGTTTTTTGAAGTTTTTTATAAGAAAAGCTAAAATCATCTATCCTAGCTAAAGGTGGTAAATTAGCAAAAAGTTTTTCTTTAAAAATTTTTAATTCATCATTGCTACACTCAAGGATTATAACAACACCTAAGCTATTATTATAAACTTCACCTTTTAAATTAAGCTCTTTAGCTATGTTAAAAACAAAAGGACGAAAGCCAACACCTTGCACTAGCCCTTTAATATGAATTTCATATCCAAAGTGGGACATCACTTAACTTAAAAAATGGTATGTGTTTAAATACATTTTTGCTAAGGCTTTTATGCTCAAACAAGCTCCCACTAAGCACGGCACAATCAACTTGTTCTTTAGCCTTTAAATCATCAAATAAATCTCTTAAAAAATACGCCAAACTCTCAACAACGCCTAAGGCTATGATTTGATTTTCTACTCCAGCAAGCTTAAAACTCATCACGCTTCTTAGTGTTTTAGTGTAATCAAATTCTTTTTGCTCATTAAGCTTAAAATCTATTCTAACACCTTTTGCCATTTTACTCTCATCTGCTAAGGCCAAAAGTGCTAATGCTGCTTTTTTCTCGTCTTCATCAAGCTCTAAAATCATCCCTACCATGCCAAAAAGATTAAAAAAATTATTAGCCATATTTAGTTCTTTTCGCACAAGAATAAATTCTTTTTCATAATTAGCTAGTAATCTCTTAGCAACATCATCTTGACTTATAGTTTCATAAAACTCATCAAAGCTTTTTGGTAAGCAAAGTTTTAAAAGATTTAGCTCTTTATCAAGTAAGATAATATCATCATTTCTTTTGCTAAGTTCTAAAAGCAAAGGCTTTTTGTCTTTAAAATCAGACAATATACAAGAAATTCTTGCGAAATTTTTATCCTCTTTTTGAAAAATCAAATTTTTAAACTCGGGTAAAATATAATCATAACCCCTACAAACTACTAGTTCATTTTCGATTAAAGCTACTTCAAAATCATCTTCAAAATGTTCTAGCTTTTTAAAATTTAAAAACTTAATTCCTTCTTTTTCAAGTTCAAAACATAAAGCAAACAAGAAAAGATTATCATATATTTTTATTTTAAAATATTCATGATTTAATTGATGATTTTGTCTAAAAATAGCATTAAATTTAAGCTTCATTAGAGGCTTTTCAACCCCTGCTAAGATTTTAAATTGCTCGTTATTGCAAGAAAAAAATGCATTGATATGTTTTGGGTCACAAGGTATTAAAAAATCATCCAATGCTTCATTAAAAATTTCAAAAGCATATATTCCTTTTGGACTTTTAAAATGCATTTTTTCTTTGTTTTTTAATTTTTCCAAGGCTTTTTTTAAATTATCGTAGAAATTTTCTTTAGTGATTTTTATAAATTCTTCTTCTATTTTAAATTCTTCTTCTACAAAAATACCCCATTCATTTTCTAAAAGCTCGCCATTAGTATAAGCATTTGCATTAAGTCTTGTTAAAAAACTTCTTTGAGTAAAAGCTTTTTCTTTTTTTATAGGTGTAAAATCTTCTTCTATAACTTTTAAGTCAAATTTGTTTAAAAAAACACTATGGCTGATATTTTCTAAATTAGAACAAAAGGCTTGAATTTCATCTTTTTCGCCTTTAATCTTAATGATGATTTTTTCATCTTTTTGCTCATAATCATACACATAATCTTTAGCATAATAAGCTAACAAATACTCAAAAATATCATTTTTAGATTTATAATCAAAAGTAATTTCTAAAAGCAAGTTTAAAACCTTAAAATTAAATTTTTAAAAATATAAATATAACAATTTTAATTCTAAGGAAAGCTTAAAAAATAAGACTTTTTAGAAAAACTTCTCTTGCTTTATAATCAGGCATAAATTTATATAAAAAATCATAAAATTCTTTTTGATGATGTGGGTAGATTAAATGTGTAAGTTCATGCAAAATCACATATTCTATAGCTTTTATAGGTTTTTGCATGAGTTTTAAATTTAAGTTTATGTATGCTTTTTGATGATTACAAGAACCCCATCTTGAGATCATTTCTTTAATGCAAATTCTTTGCACTTTTCTCTTGTGGATAAATTGCCATTTTTTTATAAAATACTCAAAAATCACTCTAGCACTACGCCTCAAGAAAAGATCTAAGGCTTTTTGATTTTTTGCAAAAATTTTATCTTTTTTTATAAGAATTTTTTTATGATTTTCGTTAAAAACTAGCTTGTATTTTTTACCTAAAAAATACAATTCATCACTTGCTAAAACTACTCTTTTTAAAGAAAGTTCTTTTTCTTTGGCTCTAATCCAACTTTCATTTTTTTCTAAAAATCTTAAAACATCTCTTTGCTCATAATATAGCGGTATACTAAGCTTGAAAGTTAAATCCCTATCTACCCTAAGTCTTAAGTATTTAAGTTTTTTCTTTTCAAAAACAAAACGAAATTCTTTAAATTCTAAAATTCCTTTTATACTAGTGCTTTGCCTTGCCATTTTTTACTTTTCCATCTATATGAATTTACTATACCGCGTAAAAACTCATCTGCACAAAAACCTATCCAAACTCCTAAAATTCCAAGTCCAGCATAAAAACAAAGCACATAGCCAACCGGTAAAGAAACTCCAAGCATAAATACCACTCCACTTAAAAACGGAAACCTCGCATCACCACTTGCTCTTAGTGAATTCACCATGACTATATTAAAAGTTCTTGAGATTTCTAAGAAGATTGAAAGAGTAAAAAGTGGTATCATAAGCTCTTTTAAACTCTCTTCAAGCTTTACTACACCCATGGTAAAATCTTGCAAAACATAATTAAGTAAAGCTACAAAAGCACTTGCAACCACACTAAAATACAAAGCTATCCATGTATGTTTATAGGCCACATTTAAGTATTTTGCGCCGACTAATTTACCTATGATAATTTCATTTGCTACGCTTATAGCTTGCCCTACTAGCATGATGAGCAAAGAAATTTGAAAATAAATCGTTTGAACGCTTAAATTTTCTTTACCCAAACTTGCTACAAAAGCAAAAGCTATGGTGTATTGTATAAACCATATCAAATGCTCTCCTGCTGCAAAACCACCGATGTTAAAAATCTTTTTAAGTACCACTTTTTCAAGGCTTATCATCTCTTTAATTTTAAGATGAATTTTGAGTTTAAAACTAAGTATTGCTACAAGCATACCAAAGGCGACCAAACGCCCAAGTATATTACTAAGCCCTACTCCAAAAAGCTCTAGTTTGGTAAAATGTAATACATAAAAATTTCCTATAAATATCACAACATTCATCAATAAGGTAGTAAACATAACCCAATAAGCCATATTATACACCCTAATAATAGCAGCCAAAACTATACCCATAGCGTCAAAAAACAAACAAATTCCAAGCATGTGCAAGTAAATCGCACTATCTTTTAAAAGCTCATTTGGAATTTGTAAAAGATAAAGCAAAAACTCTCCATGCCATAAAATCAAACTTCCGCACACAAAACCAAGCAAAGCATTTAAAAATAAACTTTGATGAATTGCCTTTCTTGCTAGAGTGTAATCTTTAGCTCCTAAAGCTTGAGCAATCACTACACTACAACCCACACTTAAAAAACTAAAAATAATGATAAATAAATCTGCTACTTGATTGCCCGCACCCATAGCCCCAACTAAAAAGTTAGAATACTGCGAAACCATAACGGTGTTGATAATCAAAGAAAAATATCTTAAAAACATTTCAAGCAATATAGGCATACTAAGATGTTTAAGTGAAAGTTGTTTGCTTGCCATAAATACTCTTTTTGATAATAATCTTTTGAAAGTAAAAAGTAATTTTACTTAAAAATTACTTTTTATAAGCTTTATAATATTTCTAAAACAAATTTATCATTTTCATCTTTAAAGGTAAAAACTTTATTTTTACAAGGATAAGATATACTATCTTTTTTCATACTAAATGTTTTATCTTTTAATTTTTCAAGTATAATAGGTAATTCTTTATTAAATAATGCCTTATCAGGAATTCCACACCCATGAGTTAAATTTTTAATAAATTTGCCATCTATATCTTTTTCATCTATTAGATGAAAATCTACTTCATAGTTTAAGGCTTTATATGTTTGAATTAATTGTATTTTATATTCTATTGGAGTTGCAGGATCTTTGGCGCTATGATAACTTGTATAAATAATATTTTTATTCTTTTGAGCTTGTAAGATCAAATGATCTTTATTAAGTAAAGCTCTAATTAAATAATTTTCATCAGCAAAATAATAAGGTGAGTTTGGGTTTTTGCGTGTCCAATATGATTTTAAAATACCATACAATATAACATTTGGAGTTTCTAAAACATGGTCATATCCGTTAATATCTCTTCCTATGATGTAATGTAAAGGTAATATTCCAGCACTAGAATTATCTATCACTCCATCTACATACCAAGGAGCTATTTTAGCGCACATTAGCGCTAAATAACCTCCATATGATCCTCCCCCGTAAATTTTAGGTAAAGATTTAAATTGAGGATAATTTTTTATTATATCTTTTAAGGCATTGATATGATCGATAGCAGGCATAATTCCATAATTATTATATTCATTATTAGGCGGGATAAAAGAGCGTGAAAGACTAACTTTATAATCTATATCTAATAACTTTTTTTCTTTTAAGCTACTAATAGTTTGATGCAAAAACTCATAATGAATTGATGCTGTTGAGCAATCTAATTTACTTGTTTGAATTTTGAAATTTTCTAAAATGTTTTTTAAGTGTACTAAATCTTCTTCTGTAAATGTAATAGCTGCACTATATTTTTCTACATCTGATCTCCTTTGACAAAAACAATGATACAAAACGCTTACAGCTACAACATTATATTTTTGAGCCAAAAACTTCCTATTAAAATCAACAAAAGTCATATGAGCATTAGCTCCATATCCACCTATGATAAAAACAATAGCTTCCATTTGCTTACTATCATCATAAGTAATTCTATATTCTAATTTACTTTCTCTTTTTATATTTAATTCTACATCATCACAAGAGTCTATAAAATAAGTTTGATTTATGAGCATGTTAAGCCTTTTAGAAATTTTGATTAATTATATCATCAAAATTTCTAAATAAATAAAAATTATCCAAAAGCTCCATTTAAATAAGCTTTTGTTTTTTCTTCTTTAGGATTTTCAAAAAATTCCTTGCTCTCTCCAAATTCTACAAGTTCGCCTAGATGAAAAAATGCAGTATAATCAGCCACGCGCTTACCTTGTTGCATGTTATGCGTTACCATGATCATAGAAAGATTATGACTTAATTCTTTAATAAGCTCTTCTATAACGCTTGAAGATATGGGATCAAGCGCTGAAGTTGGTTCATCTAAAAGTAATAATTTTGGCTTTATGGCCAAAGCTCTTGCAATACAAAGGCGTTGTTGCTGACCACCTGAAAGTGCTAGAGCATTTTGTTTTAGTTTATCCTTTACCTCCTCAAAAAGCCCTACTTTTTTAAGACAATCTTCCACCAAAGCATCTTCTTCATCTTTGTTTTTGATCATCCCATGGAGTTTTGGAGCATAAGAAATATTATCATAAATGCTTTTTACAAAAACATTAGGTTGTTGAAATACCATTCCAACTTTTTTTCTAAGCACGACTAAATCTTGATTTTTAACATCTTTTCCATCAATCTCAACAAGACCATCGATTTTTGCTATTTTGTCATTCATCCTATTAAAACAACGCAAAAATGTGGATTTTCCACATCCTGAAGCACCTATTAAAGCTGTGATTTTATTTTTTTGAATTTCCATATTAATATCAAATAAAGCTTGTTTTTTACCATAAAATAAATTTAGATTTGTTGTTTTTGCTATCATTTTAATTTTCCTTGAAAATATCTTCTTAAAAGTATTGCTGCTAAATTTAAAATCACCAAAAGAGATAAAAGCACTATAATCCCTGCTGCTGTTCTTTCTAAAAATGCACGCTCTGGCATAGCTGACCATGAAAAAATTTGAGCAGGTAAAACACTTGTTGGCGCAAAAACACTATTTGCCACATCAGGTATAAAAGCTATCATACCTATAATCATCAAAGGCGCGGTTTCACCAATAGCTTGAGCTAAAGTTAAAATAGAACCTGTTAAAATCATAGGCATTGCCAAAGGTAGCATAATGCCTTTTATCATTTGAATTTTAGTCATGCCTAAAGCATATGCTGCATTTTTCATATTAATATCCACACTTTTTAAGGCAGCTTTAGTTGAAACAATAATAATAGGTAAGCTCATAATAGCCAAAGTTAATCCTCCAACTAAAGCACTAGAACGAGGCATCCCAAAAAGATTAATAAACACTCCAAGTCCTAAAAGTCCAAATAAAATACTAGGAATACTTGCAAGGTTATTAATACATACTTCTATAAAATGCGTAAATACATTTTGCGGAGCAAATTCTTCTAAATAAATAGCTGCTCCAACTCCTATTGGGATACTTACAACCATACAAACTATCATCACAAGTAAAGTTCCAACCACAGAAGCAAAGATTCCTGAATTTTCAGGTGATTTAGAATCTCCATTAAGGAAAAAATTTGTGTTAAAACTTAGTTTTATTTCTTGCTTTTGAACTAATTCATCAACTAAAGTTTTTTGTTCATCGCTTAGTTTATTGTAGTTTTTTTTCATATATTGATCAACTTCAGAATTTGCTAAAAGCCAAGATTTTTCTTTGATTTGACCTGTTCTTATTTTCCTTTGTTCAGCACGCGATAAAAGCTCATATGAAGGGCTATTTCTATCAGCCTGGGCATAAATGTAAGTTTGCTTAAAAGCTCCTATCCCAAGATACCCTACACTTGATAAAAAAATACAAAGAAAAATAAGATTTATATAAAGCCCCATTTTACAGAATCTTTTGAAATTTTTTGAAGCTTTTTTTCTTTGTTTAAAAAGTTTTTTCATAAATTTTTCCTTTTATGGAAGCGATTTATCAAATAAACGCTAAAAATATTAATGATTAATGTAATAATAAAAAGTACAAGCCCTAAAGAAAATGCACTTAAAGCTAAAGAACTATCAAAAGCTTGATCACCGCTTAATGCTTCTACTATTTTTACAGTCACTGTTGTCATATCTTCTAAAAAATTCATTGTTAAATTTGGACGCAATGAAGCAGCCATAACAACAATCATCGTTTCACCTAAAGCTCTTGAAAGTCCTAAAAGACAAGCTGCAACTATACCTGGCATTGCTTCTGGTAAAATTACTGCAAAAACGACTTCTTTTTTAGTCATACCTAAAGCATAAGCTCCATTTATCCTTTTTAAACTTACAGCTTCAATGCAATCTTGTGAGAGTGAAGCCACTATAGGAACTATCATAATACCCATGATAAAACCTGCACCTAGGGCACTTTGAAAACTAGCTTCTATACCAAAAAGAGAAAAAAACCACACTATAAAAGGAGCTACAACTATGGCTGCGAAAAATCCAAAAACTACAGTAGGAATTCCTGCTATGATTTCTAAAATAGGTTTTAAATAGTTTTTAGATTTTTTACCTGCAAATACTCCAAGATAAATAGCACACATTACACCTAAAGGTAAGGCTGTTAGCATTGCTATTAATGAAATATAAAAAGTTCCCCAAAATAAACTCAAAGCACCAAAAACCCCATGCTTGCTACTTCCATCAGCACCTACAAATGCAGCATCTGCTGCCCACTGACTTGAGAATAAAAAAGTAAATACGCTTTCTTTTTGAAAAAATTTTAATGCCTCTATTAAAATAGTTAGCATAATAGCAAAGCTTACTACTACGCTAACAAAAGCACAAAGAAAAAGCGTTAATTTTATTATTTTTTCTTTTATCAATTTTTCATCCTAAAAATTAAAAAACTTTCCCTGCTTTAACAAGCTCATCAGTTAATAAACCTTTTTCTTCTATATGTTTTTGGGTTTGTTTTAATGTTTTTTCATCCAAAGGAACCAATCCTATTTTTTCTAATTCTGCTCCGCTTTTAGCTAAATCATCACTCATATAAATTTTTGCAAATTCAAATACTTCTGGATTTTTCTTAGCATTCATATATATAAACAAAGAACGAGCTAGTTTATATTTTCCTTCAGATATATTTTTCTCATCAGCTTTTACACCATCAATATCAACTGCATTAATCTTATCATCATTACTAGCTAAAAATCCGTATCCAAAAAGCCCAAAAGCTTCTTTATCAACAGAAAGTTTTGAAACAATTAAATTATCGTTTTCTCCGCTTGGTATAAATGCTCCATCTTGGCGTATAGTTTTATATGCACCTTTATATTCAGGAATTTTTTTAGAAATATCTACCATTACAAGCTCTTCTATACTATCTCTTGTTCCTGAACTTGATGGAGGACCATAGATTGTAATTTTTCTATTTGGTAGATTTTTATTGATTTGTTGCCAATTTGTATAAGGATTTGGGACTAATTTTCCATCTTGTGGAATTTCTTTGGCCAAAGCTAAAAATAACTCATGTAAGCTTATATTTAATGGAGCATTGATTTTATTTTGAGCTAAAACTATGCCATCATAACCTATCATAATCCCGACTATATCACTCACACCTGATTTTTTACAAGTTTCAAATTCACTTGGCTTGATTGCTCTTGAAGCATTAGAAATATCAGTAATTCCCTCGCAAAACACTTTAAAACCACCGCCTGTGCCAAGACTTTCAACTATAGGTGTTTTTGTATTTTTTATAGAAGCATACTCTTCAGCAACAAAAGAAGTAAAAGGATAGACAGTAGATGAACCTGCTATTTTTAATTCTGCTGCGTTTAAACTAACAAAGGTAGCCACACTTAAAGCCAAAAGTTTTTTCATTTTTTCTCCTTGTTTTAAAAAAGTAATGAAAATTTAAAAAAACTTGGAAACATTTTGGATACATGTATTTTTTGATATAATTTTATATGCTAAATGTTATTTTGATAGAAGATGATAAAGATTTAAATGAGTTAATTAGTTTAAGACTTAGTCAAGAAAATATAAAAATTTATAATTATTTTGATTTTTTTGACTTAGAAACCTTTCTAGATACAAATGAAATAGACTTAATCATCATGGATAGAAATTTACCAAGTGGCGATAGTGTAGAGATGATAAAACAATTAAGAAAAAAAGGTTATATGGAGCCTGTGATTTTTCTTAGTGCAAAGACTTTACAAAAAGATATTTTAGAAGGTTTTGAGCAAGGCTGTGATGATTATATATGCAAACCTTTTGATTTTAATGAGCTTTTATTTAGAATCAAAGCCGTAACTAAAAGAAATAAAACTCCAAAAGAACAAATTTCTTATCAAGATTTTACTTTATATATAGAAGAAAGGAAATTAATTCATCAAACAAATACATTTGAAAATTTATCAACCCTAGATGTAGAATTACTCAAGTGTTTTTTTAATCACAAAAATCAACTTCTAAGCCGTCAATTTTTAAGTGAGCAAGTATGGAAAAATGACACAACAAGCGATAAGACAATCAATACGGCTATTTTAAGATTAAAACAAAAAATTCCACAAATTAAAGAAAATATCATTTCAGTGCGCTCGGTGGGTTATAAATTGTGTTAAAAATCAGAAATTTTTTTGCTTTATTTTTTATATGTTTTTGTATATTTTTTATAGGATTGTTTTATTTTGTCAATGAGCAATATATAAACAACACTATAAAAAGCACTTATGAGCAAAAATTAAAAACCTTGAATGATACATTAAAATTTAGCATTATAAAAACACTCAATACAAACAACATTCAAGAATTTTCTCAACAAACAAGAGCAGATTTTATCATCAAAAAAGATGGAAAAACCATCTCATCTTTAGATGATTTTGATTTCTTTAAAAATCAATTTAACGCAGATTTTACACATGAATTTTTTAATAATAAAGAAATTTATTATAAAGCTTATCAATATGAAGGATATAAATACATCATCATTGTTTATCCAAAAATAAACGCAAAAATACAAGATTTTTGGATAAAAAATATTTTGATTTTTTTGCTTTTTTTAGCAGTATTAACTGCAATATATATTTTTATATTTAACTTTTTTAAAAAATACTTTCAAGAATTACTTTTGTTTATTAAAAATATAAAGAGTCAATCAGAATTTCATTTTACAAAGAACTTTTTTTATGATTTAAATTCTTTAAATTTAAGATTATTAAAAATAAAAAAATTATTTTATGAGAAAGAATTACAAAATAAAAAACAAGCCAAAAAAATTAAAATGAAAAACACTCAACTTTCAAATTTAATCAGTACTATTTCACATGAGTTAAAAAATCCTTTAAGTGTTATAAATTTAAGTTTGCAATCTTTAGAAAAAGAACATAATGATGAAACTATGAGAAAATTTATGCTTGAAAAAATTCACAAGCAAAGCGTAAAAATCAACCAACTAACACACAAACTAAATTTTGTTTTTAATTTAAATATCACATCTTTAAATGAAGAAAATTTTGATTTATATGCTTTAAGTAAAAATATTGTTGAAAATTTTAATGAAAGCAGGATTAAAATTCAAGGAGAGCAAACTTTCATAAAAGCAGATTCTTTTCTCATTGAGCAAGTTATTATTAATCTCATTAGCAATGCACTAAAATACAGTCAAAAAGATATTTTTATTGAAGTTAAAAACCAAGAATTTACTATACAAGATCAAGGCATAGGCATAGAGGAAAAATACTTAAAATTAATCACAAAAAAATTTTATAAAATCAATACTAGCCAAAACAATTCTTTTGGACTAGGATTGTTTTTAGTTAAAAAAATACTCACTTTACACAAAAGTTCTTTAAAAATTCAATCTAGCCCACAAAAAGGTAGCATATTTTCTTTTAGTATTGGCTAATCACTCTCTCAAAAAGCCATATTCATAAATTTTTGGTTCGATTTTTTTAGCCAAAATATCTAAAGCTAAATTCAAATCACTAAGTAAAATTTTATAATGCTCATCTTTTGCCTTGCTAGGCATATTCATCTTGCCTTTTTCATCTCTACCTTGAAAAAATTCTTTTATATCATACAAAGAAGCATTTACCAAATACCCTGCCTTTTCTTTATGCGTGTGATAATACTTAAAAAGCTCTTTGCCTGCTTTTAAAAGCTCTTTTGCTTCATTAGAAAATTCCACCTTGTCTAATGTATCATCAAATAAAACATCTTCATTTTTTATCTTGCCATTTATAAATTTATACATAAAATCACTCTTAAATGCTTCTTGAGTGATGCCTAATTCTTTCTCGCTAAAAGGTATGAAGTGATTTATACCTTCTTTTGTGCTTATATAATTTTGCCCATGAAAAAGCATAAAAGCCAAGCAATCACTTTGAAATTCTTTATCGTTTTGATATGCTTTGTTTGGATATAAAAACTGATCTCTATCATTTAGCCAAGTAGCTTTTATAGCATGGCGTACTGAAAGATATATACTCATAGGTAAAATATTCTTATGTGTGATAAAAGTAAAAAGTTTCTTTTTGATATCATTATCGGTTAAATTATTTGTAAAAAATACACCTGTGTTATTTTGAAAATCTGAACCTATCATTCTTAAAAAACCGATATTTTCACTTTCTTTATCATAAAAATTTCTAAGCCACTCAATCATATATTTATTTTTAGAAACAAAACTTTTCTTACCTAAAAAATTTCCATTTTCATTAAATACATCAAGCCTTACCTTTTTAAGCTCATCTTTTTGACTCATATCCCATATTAAAAATCCTATAGGAAATTTTCCTTTTACATTATCAAAAGTATAAGAAGGCGCTAGGAAGCCTTTTAAAAATTTAGCTTTAAAAATTCCTCTAAATTTATCTGATTGTTGTGCATTGATATATTTTAATTTAGAAAAAGTAGCTAGCACAGCTCCTTCGATCTCACAATATATTCTTATATAAAATTGCATAAACAATTCTTTGGCAGCTCCACCTATTTTAGAATTATATTTATCATAAATCATACTATCAGAAACTGCTGTTTTATTTTTGCCTGTCTTATTTCTAGTAGCAGTTGTGCTAGCTTCTGCATAAGGTGGGTTTATAAAAATGATGAGTTTTTTGCGTTTGTTTTCATCTTTTAAAATTTCTTGTAAATTTGAAGGTAGTTTTGATTTATAAATGACATTGCCTTTATCATCTACTTTATCAAAAAATTCATCATTTAAAAAGTCAAATTGAAAAACATGCTTTTCAAATAAATTTGCTCCATTTTTTATACGCTCATGTATCACATCAACATCTGCTTTATCTATGGTAGAGCAAAAAACATTTTTTGCATTTGTAAAATTTGCTAGCAAATTTCCTGTACCACCAGCAAGGTCCCATATATAGTATTTCTCTTCATAGTCTTTACCTAAAGCCTTTGATAAATACTCACAAGCCTTATCCACCCAAATTCTTGGAGTAAAAAACGCCCCCTTTCTTTCTCTAATGTCTTGATCTACAAGCAAATCCCTACGCTCTATCATATAATCCCAAAATTCCTCCAAAGGCGGACGCTCATAAATAGCCCAAAAATCTTTATGTGCTTTTTGATTATCTTTAAAGCCCGTTTTTTCTGTAGCGATAGAGCCTAGATCTGTCTTTTTGGCATTAAATTCATAATGATCTTTTTTCAAGATAGCAAAAAGCTTTTCTACTATGGTTTGATTTTCATTTGAGAGTAAATCAGCTAGGTAAAAGTCCGCATCAATAATGCCATTTTTCTTTGCTAAATCCCAATCTATACTTATGCTTTCTTTTACACTTTTGCTCCATTTGTGATATATGCTTACAAAGTTGTTTTTGTCAATTTTAAATTTACTTATATTTTCGTTTGTTAAATTTTCTTTTATGAAATTTTTTAATTCCTCATCATTTTTTTTATAGTAAAAAATCAAAGCTTCGTTTAAAATTTCATCTAATTCTTTTAAAAGTTTTAAAAACTGCTCGCTTGTGTGATCGCTTGGTGTTACACTCCAATCTATGTCGTTTTTATAAAAAACTTCTTGAATTTTAGAAAAAGATAAAAATGCGATTTTTTCAGCATCAAATGCACCTATTAAAGCAGGTGTTTGCTCGGCGTGAAATTTATGCTTTCCTATAGTTAAAATAAGCTGAATGAATGATTTTTTAATATCACTTATGCCTTGCTTAGCTTCAGCCCAAAATAAATTAATCTCACCTAAGTCTTTGTGTTTTTGCGTGATGATAAAATCTATCTTAGAACCAACTATAGAAAATTTTGAAAAATACGCCTCACGCACTTTGTTTTTTAAAGTTTCTTCATCTACTTTTAACCATTCTTGCATTTTTAACCTTTGATAATAAATAAACTTACAATTTTAAGCAAAATAAAATTATTTTTCAACATATCCTCTTGGATTAATATACCACGAAGCTTTTTTTTGTAAGTCATTTTTATAAAATTCTATAAGCTCTTTTTGTTCATCAGTAGGATTTTTAAAAGTTTCTTCGATCATAGTTTTTAATTCTTCAGATCTAATAAATCCTGGAAAGTACTGACTTATATATTTTTGATTATTATTATCCTTTCTTGCAAATTTTTCCAAAATCAAGAAAAATATTTTTGAATTTTGAGCAAAAATTCTAAAGGTTTTTTTTATGCAAAAAATAGAAAATCTTTCAATAACAATAAAATACTCGAGTATCTTTTCTTTTATACTTTCATTATTTTCTCGGAGTAGTTTTTCTAATAGTATTTTTAACTCTTTTTCATAAATATACTCTTGAGCTTCATTAGAGAAGTTGCAACTATATATAAATAGCATTCTTACATCTAGTGAATAGGTATCATCAAGCAATTTATCGCTAACTATATTTTCCTTTTCTTTAAAAATGGAAAATATTTCCAAATAAGCTCTGCATTTATTAAAATCTTTTTCTCCATAAAATTCATCAAAAATACTCCAAAGATAATAAATAAATTCACTGCTTTTAAAGTCTTTAGTATAAATGCTCATTTTAAAAGCTAAATGTTTAAATCTTTCAAGTTCTTTTAAGTCATACTCATTAAAAATATCATCATACTCTTGGTGTGAATTTGCCTCTAAAATTTTATCTATAGTTTCTTTTCTGATAACATTTTCTGCGAAATTTAATACAAAATAATCTTGAAAATAATCCGAATAAGCTAATCTGTGTTTATATTTATAATCACTTCTATCCTTTGAATTAGAAAAATCCCTATTGTATAAATCATCTATTTTGGGAAATACAGAAATTAACAAATTTTTAACAACTTCTTTATTTAACTTATTTAGGCATTTTATTTGTTCATCAATAAAATTGGTGTATGTGGATTTTTGAAGTTCTTTGTTTTTTTCATCAGAATCTAAAGCGGTTCTTTTGAAAAATTCAGAATAGTTATAAATAAACTCATAAAATTTTGGTTCGAAAAGTTTAAACAAAGTAATCACAGCAAAATCATATAAATATAACTCTTGTTTTATCACACTCATTTCAAATTTTAAAACATTTAAGTATCTATTAATATCTCTTATATTTTCAAAAACACCTACAAAATGATTTGTTTTTAAATTCTGTATAAATTCATTTTTATCGAATTTTTCATAAACAAAGCTAAATTGTTCTATTTTTTGCATAAAAATCGCTGTTAAATCAGCTTTATTTAATTTAGGTAGCACTATAGGTACTTGCACTATTTTTTCTATATATCTTTCACCTTTATCTTTTTGAATCTTATCTAAGGCTGTAGCGACTACTTCATTATCATAAGCAAGAATATATATAGTATTTTTAAAATCTGCTATAGATTTAACAAGTTGAAAAATTTCTTGTATATCTGTATCGGCTAATCTATCAAGATCATCAATAACTATGATTATTTTTTTACCTATATTCTTTATTTCATTATTGATTTTTTCTCTAGTGTCATCTAAATTTTCTTTTGTCATCTCGGCTGTTTTTTGAAGAGCATTGCCAATATTACCACTTACTTCAGAAGCAATACTAGCAAAAACATCTAGTCCAGGTATAAATTTCAGTGGTTTAAATATATAAGATAAAGCTTTTAAACCATCGCTTAATTTTTGATACTGCTCAGAAGAATCTGTCCTTCCTATTTCAGCAGAAAGTTTTGTAAAAAAATCACTAATAAGCTGTTTTCTAGTAGAGATGTTCCAAGGATTGAAATTTATTATAATGAAATTTACATCATCTTTAAAATCTTCTAAAACCATATTTATAAACGAAGTTTTTCCACTACCCCAATCCCCTATAATACCTATAGAAATACTATCTTCATCTTGATAACTTTTTATAATTTTCGCTAGTGTAGTAGCATTTTCTCTTCTACTAAATAAATCTTCATTTTTGCTTGTTATAGCTTTATCAACTTTAAAAGTATTTATTTGCATTTTTTACTCTTTATTTTTTAGCGTAATTATACATAAAATATAAATTTAGTATAAATTAAACTTTAAAATATATCATTATAAAATCCATTATTAAAAAAAGGAGAGAAAATGCTTTCAAAAGAAGTAGTAGCTTTATTAAATGAGCAAATTAATAAAGAAATGTATGCAGCAAATTTGTATTTGAGTATGAGTTCATGGTGCTATGAGCATAGTTTTGATGGTGCAGGGGCGTTTTTGTTCGAGCATGCAAGAGAAGAAAGTGATCATGCTAGAAAACTCATCACTTATTTGAATGAAACTGATTCTAAAGTAGAATTAAAAGAAGTTAAAAAACCTGATAGTGATTTTAAATCATTGCTTGATGTATTTGAAAAAACTTTTGAGCATGAGCAAAGTATCACTGCTTCTATTAATAATCTTGTAGATTTTATGCTTTCAAGTAAAGATTATTCTACTTTTAATTTTCTACAATGGTATGTAAGCGAACAACACGAAGAGGAAGCGCTTTTTAGAGGTATAGTAGATAAAATCAAACTCATAAGCGATAATGGCAATGGCTTATACATGGTAGATCAATACATCAAAAGTCTGACTAATAAATAATTTTTAGCTTCCATAAATTTGGAAGCTAAATATCTTTTAATTTAAAAGAATTCTTGCAAAATAAAAGTAAATTTGCTAAAATACTTTTTATTTAAAAGGATTTTTATGCAAATGAATGAAATTACTGATAAATTAAAATTTATACTCCAAAAAGAAGGAATAAAAAACGCCAAAGATTCTGATGTAGCTAAGATGCTAAATATCAATCCTGATACCTTTTATAGTATGAAATTTAGAAATTCCATACCTTATAAACAAATACTTCATTTTTTAAATGAGAGAAATATCAATATCAATGCGTTTTTTTATGAAGATTCCCTTGAGAGCAATACTCTAACGCATGATCTAAACTATAATGTTTTAAAATATTATGATGTTAATGCTTCTATGGGAGGTGGAGCTTTAAATGATAATGTAAGTTTTTCAGAAGTGATTATAGATGAAAAACTAAGTGATTTTTTTGGCTCTAAAGATTGTGATATCATCCCATGTATAGGCGATAGCATGGAGCCTGAAATCAAAGATGATTCTTTGTGTTTAGTAGATAAAAGCAAAAGCTTTAAAGAAGGTGGAGTTTTTGCAGTAAATACTAGAGATGGTTTATTTATCAAACAAATTTTTAAAAGCAATAAAGGCGGAGTTTATTTACACTCTTTTAACCTAAGTTATGCGGATGTTCATTATCAAAATGGAGACTTTTTAATTGTAGGTAAGGTAGTGGGGACTATTAGTAGAATTTAATATTTAGCAAATAACTTCTTTTTCTATATGATAATTTTTATTATTTAAATTAATAAAAAGTTAATAAATTATATTTTTAAGTTAATTTTTATTAAAAAATAGTCAAAATTATGTTTTAAAAGTTAATAGATAATAAATAAGAGTGTTTTTATCTTTTAATAAAACTACATGAAAGGGAAGTTATGAAACATAAACTAGCTAAAGTCGCCACTTATGCTTGTTTAGCATTGGGCATTAGTTTGACTACACAAGCTTTTGCTTCTTCAGAGCCTAGAACCCTTGATGGTTATGTGGCTCAAGAAGATGCATTTTTTGATTATCTTTATAAAAATCACCCTATTTTTAAATATGAAAAAGAAGGGCGTTTGGTGGGTAAATTTACCCATAGTGATAGAACTGAAAATTGGGTTGCAAATCAAAATGGAGCTAAATTTGCTGCCGAGCATGATTTAAAACAAGCCTCTATTACCTATCGTTTGCCTTATGAATCTTTTTTGGACTTTCCAAACAAATTTGTGGGTCCAAAAAAATGTGGCGAATGCCATCCTGCTCAATATGCTTCTTGGGAGCGCTCTCGTCATGCAAAAACCGTGCGTTTTCCACATGAAATGGAAGAAGTTGGTGGAGCTGAAGGTTTGAAAAAACCTATGTATAATTCTCAAGCTACTATTTTACCCGATGGAATTTATCCAAATGATGTTTATGCTCTCATTGGAACACCAAGAACAAAATATGGTTTTATAGATAGATGGCTTGTGCGTGGAACTTACCATGTTGAAGATGGAAATTTGAGTGATTTAAGTGGTAAATTAACCGCTGGAGGCAATCAATTTTCAAGACTTTGGAGTGAGTTTTTAACCCCTGAAATGGCACAAAAAATAGCTGCATTTGCACCTGGTTTTCCTACTAAAATGGAAGATTTTGGAGGAAATGGCTCTCAAGTATGGGGAACAAACTCTTATGCTGCAACTTATAAAGAAAAAGCAGTTTTTCAACCTGCTACTGCATATTGTGAAACCTGTCATACTTTTAAATTTGATTTTAAGAGTAAGGAAGAATTTTACAAAGCACTAGGTAATCCAAAAGAACTTCAAAAACATACCATCTCAAAAGGTATTACTTGCGAGGAATGCCATGGGGCTGGAGCACATCTTTATGGAGCAAGAGGTGCAGGCATGCCATCAAATTGTGAAAGATGTCATCAAAGATTTTCATATAATGAAACCGATGCTAAAATCAATCCTAGAAAACCTTTCAACGCATATTTTAAATCAAGTTGTCCTGCGTGTGGAACAGAAGGTGCTCAAATGTATTCTTCAGCACACTACGATAAGGGTATGAGATGTAATACTTGTCATGATCCACATGAAGTAACTTTTAATGATTGGAAAAGCGGTTATACTAAAACAAAACTTAAAAAAACTTGCAAAGATTGTCATGAAACTCAAGCAAGCTTTTTCAAAAAAGGTGGAATTCACGCAAAAGATAACTGTACAGCTTGTCACATGCCAAATATGATGAGTTGCGAAAACTTTGGAGCGGTTCAAAACCCTGATAAAGGTGGATTTGATAATGTTAGAGCTTCACATATTTGGAATATCAAAGTAGATAAAACCGCAAAAACACTTAATCCACCAGAAGGTAAAGAAAGATCGCCTAAAGTTGGTGGTTGGACTATAGCTAGAGATGATGAAGGTAGATTTTTCCTTGATTTAATGTGGAGTTGTGGTAGAACTAGTTTTAGTGATATTAACCTAATGGGTCCTGGTGCAAGTGGTTGTCATAGTCCTGTACAATCAACCTTACCTGAAAAACTTCACTTTAGCAATCAAGAAATGATTTATGATAAAGTAATGCAGTGGCAAAACCCTGTTAAAGAAGGATATGAGAAAATTAGAAAAGGCATAGCAAATATTGATAAAACTTTTGCTGAAAAAAATAAACTTTCAATAGAGCAAAAATCAAAAGTATTAAGCCTAACTAATCAAGCTCAAGCCATAGCTGATAGACTAGAAAAAGATGGTTCTTGGGGTGTTCATGGACCTGCTTATTCTAAGAAAATCATAGAAGAAGCTTTAATTTATATCCAAGAAGCACAAAATATCCTAAATAGTAAATAAAAACAAAGGAAGAATGAAAAATTCTTCCTTAAAATAAGGAGCTAGTCTTGAAAAATTTAATTACTCGACTTTTTATTGTGCTTTTTACTCTTTTTATGCCATCAGGATTTATTTTTGCTGAGGCTAATGGAGAAATAGGCTCAATAGAAGGTGTAAAAAGCATTAGCTTAGCACAAGCTCAAGAAATGCTAGATCAAAACAATACTTATTTTTTTGATGTCAATTCAGAGCAAGATAGACAAGCTAATGGTTATATACCTAATTCCATATCAACCTATGTGGAAAATTGGCAAAATTTATTACCTAATGATAAAAATGCAAATTTAGTATTTTATGGTTTAAATCGTTTTAGATTTGAAGCTTCTCAAGCAGCTGCAGTTGCTATAGAACTTGGCTATAAAAACTCTGTTGTAATGCTTGATGGTATAGAATCATGGGTAACTTCAGGTAGAAAAGTTGAAAAAATAGACACAGTTAAATGGGAAAAAGCTAAAGAAATTATCGAATTTAAAGACACTATCCACTCAAGATTTAAATTTAGCAACACCCCATCTTGTCGTGATTGTCATGCTCAAAAAGGTAAAGGCATTAGAGCTGATATTGCAGCAAATAAAAACCTAATCAATCAAAAATGTGCAACTTGTCATGAAAAAGCAAGCAATGCTTTAGCAAAAAGCGCTCATGGGGTGCAAGAGTTCTTACCCGCTCAAGATATGCAAAAGAAAAAAGAAAAACCATCTTGTGCAACTTGTCACTCTATTCATATTACCCCAAAACATTCAGGAATTTATTCACAAAAACAATTAGTTGATCAAAAATGCACACAATGTCATAAACAAAAAAGTGCAACTTTTCATATGACTTTTCATGGTAAAGGTATGTTTTTAAGCACTCCAGGTGAAACTCCAAGTGTTGCTACTTGTTCTGATTGTCATGGAAAACATAATATTTTAAAATCAAGCGAAAGAAGCTCAACTCTCTCGCCAATTAACCGTGTTCAAACTTGCAAATCATGCCACCCAAATGCAAATGAAAATTTCGCAAATTGGATGGCACATGCTGATCATAGTGATGGCGAAAAATATCCTGGATTACATGGTGCTTATATATTCATGACTATTTTGGTCATTTCTGTATTTGTTTTCTTTGGAGCCCATACTATACTTTGGTGCTTGCGTTTAATTGCTATGCGTATAAAATATCCTAAAGAATGGAAAGAAGCAAGAAAAGCAGCACATGAAGATAAAGTAAGAGTAAGAAGATTTAGCACTTTTCATAGAATTCAGCATTTTTTTATGGCAGTTAGCTTTTTGGGTCTTGCATTCTCAGGCTTACCGCAAAAATTCTATGATTCAGCATGGGCTAAACCTATGATTGATTTAATGGGTGGAGATATCATTAACGCTGCAACCATACATCATATTTCAGCCATAGTAATGTTTGCAGTATTTTTCTCTCACATTGGAGAAATCATCATCGTAAATTGGAAACGCCGTGATGTAGCAAGGGATCCAATAACTGGCAAAATAAGCTTTATGAAAGTTTTAAAAGCTACTTTTGGGCCTGATTCTTTAATGCCAAATTGGCAAGATTTTAAAGATATGAAAGATCATTTTAAATGGTTCTTTGGTTTTGGACCAAGACCGCAATTTGACCGCTGGACTTATTGGGAAAAATTTGACTATCTAGCAGTATTTTGGGGTATGTTTATCATTGGTATTTCAGGGCTTATTTTATGGTTTCCTGCTTTCTTTGGTAAATTTTTACCAGGTGAAGCAATCAACTTAGCAACCCTACTTCACTCTGATGAAGCTTTACTTGCTACAGGATTTATTTTTGCAATTCACTTCTTTAATACGCATTTTAGAGCAGATCGCTTCCCTATGGATATGGTGATTTTTTCAGGAAGTATTAGCGAAGAAGAGATTAAACAAGAAAGAAATGTATGGTATAAACGCTTAAAAGAAAGTGGAAAATTAAGCACTTTATATGAAAATAAAAGTAACTTCAAAGCATATCAATGGCTAGCTAAACTTGCAGGATTTGCAATGCTAATCACTGGTTTGGTATTTTTATTTTTAATGCTTTATACTTTCTTTAACACTATCTTATAACCTTATTCGCTATAATAGCGAATAAGGACTTTTTCTAATTTTTTCAAGGATTTTAAATGTTTAAAACAATACTCTCACTTAGTTTTTTAAGTATTTTTTTTATAGCTTGTTCTAATGAAGAAAAACTTGATTCTAATTTAATCTCAAGCGGTACACAATTTTCTAAAGAAAATTTACAAAAAGCAAATGATTTAGATAAAAAATCTTATGAAGAAATAGCTCATTTATTTAAAGATAATGCAAATATAAAAAGTGATGATAAAAACATTTTAATCATTTTCAGCGCAAATCACTGCCTTTATTGTGATAAATTAAAAGAAGAAATTAAAAATGATAAAAAAATACAAGAACTTATAAAAGACAAATACAGCTCATATTATATAAATATAAGCTATAAAAAAATTCATACATTTTATAAAAACCATAAAAGTGACTTAAGTACAGCTGAACTTTCTAGTATTTATGATATAGTAGCCACCCCTACTATTGTAATTTTAAACAAAAATAGCCAAACTTTGCTAAATTATCCTGGTTTTATTAGCGCAAAAAGACTAAGCGCTACAATGGAGTTTTTAAATCAAAAAGAAAATCAAAATTTAGACGAAGCAACCATAGCACAAAAACTCATACATTTTTATAAAGAAAATAATATTTAAAGGTTAAAAATGCAGTATTTTTTTTCTTTTGCAATGAGTTTTTTGCTAATGAGCATATATGCCATAGCTTGTGCTGTGGCAACCTTTATAGAAAATGATTTTGGTATTAGTGCAGCTAAAGCTTTAATTTATAATAATGCTTGGTTTGATATGTTGCATTTATTACTAGGTTTAAATTTAATCGGAGTGATATTTTGTAACAAGCTTTTTCAAAAGAAAAAATACTCTATCTTGCTTTTACATTTATCTTTTATAGTGATTTTAATCGGTGCTGGACTTACTAGATATTTTGGCTTAGAAGGTGGAATGCATATAAGAGAAAATCAAAGCTCGAGTACCATAGTTACTAGAGAAGAATTTATAAAAATTACTGATTTTGATACTAATGCCAGTTTTGAATTTCCTATTAGCTTTACCCCGCTAACTCAAAAGCATTTTAAAAAAACTATTGACTTAAATGGCGAAAAATTAATCATAAGCTCTATCAAATACACTCCACAAAAAGACTCTATCACACCTGCTAGCTTAAAATTAAATATTAATTATCAAAAAGCAAATACACAAATAATCTTAAATCCAAATTTTACAAACAAACAAGCAGTGCATTTTAACTTACAGGGAAAAAATTTTACTATCAATTGGGGGCCAAGAGAAATTAAGCTTCCTTTTGCATTACACTTAAAAGATTTTATACTAGAGCGTTATTTAGGTTCTATGAGTCCATCTTCTTATACTTCAAAAATTCAAATCATAGATAAGCAAAACAATATTGAGTTAGATTATGATATTTTTATGAATAATGTTCTTGATTATGGTGGATATAGATTTTTTCAAAGTTCTTATGATCAAGATGAGCAAGGCACTATACTTTCAGTCAATAAAGATCCTGGTAAAATCCCTACTTATATAGGTTATACTTTATTGATTTTAGGATTTTTATGGGTTTTATTTGACAAAAACTCAAGATTTCATCGTTTAAACATTTACTTAAAAAAAGGCCAAAGTTTTATATTGTTTATTTTGCTTTTTGCAAATTCACAAACTTCGCTTTTTGCACAAGAAAATAAAAGTGAAATTTTAAATTTAATCTCAAATTTACAAAAAAATTCCTATGAGCATTCTTTAAATTTTGCAAAATTACTTGTACAAGATCATAATGGTAGAATCAAACCTTTAGATACTTTGGCAATGGAATTTATTTATAAAATCACTCAAAAAGAAAATTTTTTAAATCTTCACTATGATCAAATTTTTCTAGCAATGATGATTTATCCTAAAGAATTTAGAAAAATCAAAATGATAGCTACAAAAACAAGCAAGCTAAGAGAATTAATAGGCGCAGATATAAATGAAAAATACATAGCATTTGATGATGTGTTTGATAATGGGGTATATAAACTTAGTAATTATGTTGAAGAAGCTAACCGCAAAAAGCCTTCATTAAGAACTAGCTTTGATAAAGATTTGCTAGCCTTAGATGAAAAAATAAATCATGCATATTATATTTATAGCGGTCAAGCTTTAACTATTTTTCCTGATATTAATGAGCAAAGTTTAAAGTGGTATTCTCCGGTGCAAATTTTACCTTTTGCAAAAGAAGATGTAGAGCGTTTACAAATGCTTTTAGTTAGCTATTTTTTACAAGTTCGCAATGGTGTTGAAAATAATCAATGGCAAGATGCAAATGAATTTTTGCAATCTTTAAAAGATTTTCAAAATCACTATGGAAGTAGTGTTTTACCGCCAAAAGAAAGATTAAATCTTGAAATACTGCTTAATCATTACAATATCTTTAATAATCTAACTTTTGTTTATATTAGCTTTGCGTTAGTGTTTTTCTTTTTAAGTTTTTATACTATATTAAAAAATATTTCTTTATCTGCCTTTGTATATAGATTTTTTTACATCATTTTAAGTATATGTGTAATCATACATGCACTAGCTTTAATCATTCGTTGGTATGTAGGTGGGCATGCTCCTTGGAGTAATGCTTATGAAAGCATGATTTATATAGCTTTTGCTTGTGCGATGAGTGCTGTGATATTTTTTAGAAAATCACTCTTAGCTTTATGTGGTGCGAGTTTTTTAGCAGGCATTTCGCTTTTTGTAGCTCATCTTGGCTTTATGGATCCTCAAATTGGGAATTTAGCACCTGTTTTAAAATCATATTGGCTTAATATTCATGTTTCTATTATAACAGCAAGTTATGGATTTTTAGCACTTTGTTTTATTATAGGGATTTTGAGTTTAATTCTTTTTGCTTTAAGGGGTAAAAATAAAAATATAGATTTAAACATCGTTAAATTACACTGCGTTAATGAAATGTCTATGATAATAGGGCTTGCAATGCTTACAATAGGAAATTTTTTAGGTGGAGTTTGGGCCAATGAAAGCTGGGGAAGATATTGGGGTTGGGATCCAAAAGAAACTTGGGCTTTGATTTCTATTGTAGTTTATACTATAGTATTGCACTTAAGATTTATTTTTAAAACTTATTTTATTTTTGTTTTTGCAAGTGCTAGTGTTTTAGCCTTTTATAGCATATTAATGACTTATTTTGGAGTAAATTTTTATCTTTCTGGGCTCCATTCTTATGCAAATGGTGACGCTTTTCCTATACCAACTTTTGTGTATGTTTTGATTGTGCTTAATTTTGTTTTAATTATTAACGCAGGAAGAAAAAGGGATTTAAATACGCCTAGTTTTTAAACTAGGCTTTGCTTTTTTCTATTTCTTGAAGTGCATGGATAAGATCTTTTAAATTTTCATAAGGAATATGAACTTTCCAATCTATTCCATTTTCTTTTTTTAAAGCCACACCTATACTTAAGACATCATTGCTTCCTATACCATAAGGATTAGAAAGATTACAAAGGCTTATTTCTCCACTTTTACTGCCATGTAATTCTATAGTTTTAAATATTTTTTTACTCATGTTTATCCCTAAAAGCTGTGATAATTTTTGCTTGAAATTTCAACCAATCTTTTTGAAGCATAATAGGAAAACCACCATAAACCCTAGCACCTTCTAAATTTTTAGTGACCCCACCTCTTGCTGCTATGGTAGCAAAATCTCCTATTTCTAAATGTCCGCTTGTAGCGCTTTGTCCACCCATGGTGACATTTTTACCCAAAATACTTGAGCCTGAAATTCCACTTTGAGCTACTATAAGACAATTCTCCCCCACTTCACAATTATGCCCTACTTGAACAAGATTATCAATCTTTGTACCTTGCTTTATGATAGTGCTTTCAAAAACCGCTCTATCAATAGTCGTGCAAGCTCCAACTTCCACAAAATCTTCTAAAATAACATTCCCATTGTGATAAATCTTATAATGCTCGCCATTTTTTGTATGCGCATAACCAAAGCCATCACTACCTATTACACAATTTGCTAGCAAATGACATTTTTTACCTATTTTAGTGTCATTATAAATCACAACATTTGGATGGATTGTAGTATATTCACCTATACTTACATTATCGCCTATATAAGCTCCTGCCATTATCACTACATGATCAGCTATTTGGACATTTTCTCCAATATAAACATTTGGCATAATCTTAGCGCTTTTAGCAATTTTAGAATTTTTCTTTTCACTAGAAATTAAAGGTTTAGCAAAAAGCTTACTTAAAAGCGCAAAAGATAAATGTGGATTATCAACAACTAATTTAACACAATCTTTTGAAACTAAATTTTCAAATTCTTTTGAGACTAATATAGCTCCAGCTCCACTGCTTGCAATTTTTTTAGAGTTTTTTTCTCCATCGCAATAACTAAGTTCAGTAAAACTTGCATTATTTAATGAATTTAAAGCTGTAATTTCTATATCATCTCCGTAATATTCTATGCCTAAAAATTTAGCAATTTCACTAATTTTCATTTTACCTCCATTAAAATAGAACCACTTCTAACTACACTAATAGGATTATACTTTTTCATAGTTTTTAAAAAGTTATCGATATTTTTTGCATCATCACTTGCCATTACTATAATAAACTCATCATCACTATAAGTCACACTGCCATTATAAGCTTTTAATATGGCATCTAAACCTGCAAAATTTTCATTTAAAGCAATCTTTACCAAAGCTGTTTCTTTTTCTATAAAATCACTAGAATCAATTACCTTATAAGTAGGTATGAGTTTATGAAGTTGTTTTATGATTTGCTCAAAAACTTTTTCATCGCCTAAAGTAACGATATTTATCCTTGAGAATTCTTTATCATCAAGTGGAGCAACCGTAAGAGATTCTATATTATAACCGCGTCCTGAAAAAAGCCCGACAACGCGTGATAATACCCCATGCTCATTTAATACAATGACAGAAATTACTCTTCTTTTCATTTTTTATCCTTGTTTTTATAGCTAGGTAAAATCATATTATAAATAGCTCCACCCGCAGGTACCATAGGTAATACATCTTCATAACGATCTATAGCTACATTTAAAACACAAGTTTTTTTAGATTCTAAGGCTACTTTAAAAGCTTTTTGAAATTCTTCTTTATTAAAAACATTATAACCCTCACAATGAAAACCTTTAGCAATAGTAACAAAATCAGGTTGACTTGTTAGATCTGTATTAGAAAATCTTTCTTTATAAAACATACTTTGCCATTGTCTTACCATACCTAAAAAAGAATTATTTAAAATGATATTAATCACTTTAATTCCATAAGCACTTGCTGTCATTAGCTCTTGTATATTCATTAAAAAAGAACCATCACCTACAAAATTTATTACAACTTCTTCACCGACAGCTAATTTAGCCCCAAGTGCAGCCGGTAAAGAATACCCCATAGTTCCTTGCCCACCGCTTGTTGCAAGTTGTCTTGCATAATTAAAAGGATAAAATTGCGCTACCCACATTTGATGCTGTCCCACATCAGTAATTATCCTTGCATCAGGAGCTAATCTAGCGCATTCTTCTATAACCCATTGAGGTTTTAAAACTTCATCACTATCTTCATAGATTAAAGGATATAATTGTTGATAGTTTTGTAAAGTTTTAAACCATTCTTGGTATTTTGTGTTGTCAAAACTTTCTTTTTTTAATTCTTCTAAGGTATCTAAAATAACACTTTTAATATCCCCAACTATAGGAAAATGCGCTTCGATAATTTTAGAAATAGAGCTTGGATCTATATCAATATGAACGATTTTTGCACCCTTGGCAAACTCACTTGTTTTACCAGTAATCCTATCATCAAATCTAGCACCCACAGCAATGAGTAAATCACACTCACTTAAAGCGATATTTGCACAATAACTTCCGTGCATACCTGCCATTTTTAAATTAAGCTCATCATCACTTCTTAAAGCCCCTAGAGCCATTAAAGTTTCAACTGCAGGAATTTGACAAAAATGAATCAAATCTCTTAATTCGTCACTAGCATTAGAAGCTATACAACCTCCACCTAGGTAAAATAAAGGTTTTTGAGCATTTTTAATCAAGCTTACTAATTTTTTAATTTGCTTGATATTTCCTTTATAGGTTGGCTTGTAAGTTTTCATAGAAATTTCTTTAGGATAATGCCATATACCCATAGCAGCAGTAACATCTTTAGGTATATCAATATGCACAGGCCCTTTTCTACCTGTTGTAGCAATATAAAAAGCTTCTTTTAAAATTTTAGGTAATTCTTCGATATTTTTTACTAAATAATTATGCTTTACACAAGGTCTTGAAATACCTATAGCATCGATTTCTTGAAAAGCATCTGTTCCTATTAAAGAATTTGCAACTTGAGCTGAAATTAAAACCAAAGGTATAGAATCACTATAAGCGGTAGCTAAACCTGTAACTGTATTAGTAAAACCAGGTCCACTTGTAACTACTGCCACACCAACTTTACCACTCATTCTAGCATAAGCATCAGCGCTATGTAAGGCCGCTTGCTCGTGTCTGACTAAAATGTGTTTAAAATGAGTTTGTTTGTAAATTTCATCATAAATATTTAAAGCCGCACCACCAGGATAACCAAAAACTACTTTAACATTTTCTTCTTTTAATGCTTCACAAATCATTTGCGAGCCATTTAGCTCTTTCATTATTTTACCTTTTTGCTTAAAATGGAAAATATTATAACGATAATTTAATAAATATTATTTTACAAGAAAGAGTTTCTTGAAAATCAAGAAACTACTTGTGCTTTTTTAGCGTATTCTATACCCAAATCAAAAGCTTTTGCATTTGCCTCTTTAGTTTTTGCAGGTACCATATCAAGCATAGTTTGTTTTAATGCATCAATATCAATACATTTACTCATATAAGCAGCTATAGCTAAAGCAACGACTGATTGAGTAGCTACATTCCCTACTTCTTCTTTAGCTATAGTAATAATAGGAATTTCAAAAATTTTCCATCTTGTATAATCTTCTTTACTTGGATGAACTAAATTTGGCTCTATAACTATAACACCACCATCACAAACACCGTCTTTAAAACTATGATAACCTTTATCAGCAGTTGAAAGCATAAAACTAACTTCACCTTCCACTGCATAAGGAAAAAAGATTTCATTTTCATCAACGATAATATCAACCTTAGTTGGCCCACCTCTAACTTGAGAAGTATAAGTAGAAGCTTTAAAAGCATTACGCCCTTCTTTAATGGCGGCTTTAGCTAGAATTTCACCTGCAGTGATAACCCCTTGTCCACCTTCACCACAAAATCTTAATTGATATTTCATTTTAATACTCCCAAATCAACCATTCTTTTTTCTTTCAAGGCTCTTCTAACTTCCTCATAAGCTTCACAATATTCTGCTTTGCTTTCATCTTGGTGTAAAATTCCTGTAGGGAATTTATCCGCTCTTTGTTCATAGTCTAATTGTTCAAATTTAGACTTTTCAACACAACGATTTTTAATCCAATCAAGCATGCTTACAGCTTCGCCCATTTTGTTTTTTCTACCTAGATTAATATGGCAGTTTGAAAATACATCTACAAAACTATAACCTTTGTGAGATAAAGCTTTAAAAATGATATTTTCAAGCTTATTTGCCTCTATAACATTTGTTCTTGCTACAAAAGAAGCCCCAGCGGCTTTGGTAAGCTCACAAGCATCAAAATTTGGGTCTATATTACCTGCTTGAGCTGTAACAGTGTAAAAGCCTTGTGGGGTAGTTGGTGAAGTTTGTGAATTTGTAAGACCATAAATAAAATTATTGATTAAAATATGAGTTAAATCTATATTTCTTCTACATCCATGGATGGTATGATTTCCACCAATTGCTAAAGTATCGCCATCCCCACTTACTACGATTACATGTTTTTTAGGGTTTGCTAGTTTAATCCCTGTTGCATAAGCAATAGCTCGACCATGAGTAGTATGGACTGTATTGCAATTTACATAAGAACTCATTCTACCACTACAACCTATACCAGAAACTAAACAAACATCATCCATATTCCAGCCAAGTTTTTGAATAGCTCTAATAATAGCTTTTAAAACAACACCATCCCCACAACCCCAGCACCATTGTGTTGGAAGTTTATCTACTCTTAAATATTCATCGTAATTAAAAGCCATTTTATATATTCTCCTTTACTTTAGCAATAATTTCACTTGGGGTTATAGGGCGACCATTTGCACGGTGCAAGCTAATAAAATCATCTCTTTTACTTACTCTTTGAATTTCTTCTAAATATTGCCCCATATTAAGCTCACTTACCATAACTTTTTCAAATTTAGATACTACTTGAGCTATTTTTTTCTCAGCAACTGGATAAAGGGTAATAGGTCTAAAAAGCCCTACTTTTAAACCCTCTTCTCTAAGTCTTAAAATAGCTTCTTTAGCAGATCTTGCAACGCTACCATAGGCGATGATTAAAAACTGCGCATCATCACACATAAACTCTTCATAAGTACAAATTTCATTAGTATTATTTTTGATTTTACCAAATAATCTTTTGATATTTTTATCTACTATTGCTCCATCTTCTGTTGGAAAGCCTATGTCTCCATGATGAAGTCCTGTGATATGATAACGATAACCTTCAAAGAAAGGATTTAGTATGGCAGCTTCATTTTCACCTGCTGCATAAGGTTTGTAATCTTTTTTATCGCCCGTAAATTTTTTGCGGTTGATAATTTCTAATTCTTCTAAATCAGGTAATTTTGCCTTACCATTCATGTGTCCTATGGTTTCATCTAAAAGCAAAAATACTGGAGTCATGTATTTTTCAGCTAAATTAAAAGCTCTAATAGTTTCAGTGTAAGCTTCCTCTAATGAAGCAGGAGCTAAAGCTATACTTGCATAATCTCCATGTGTTGGAGCTTTTGCTTGAAATAAATCACCTTGCGCAACCCTTGTTGGAAGACCAGTTGAAGGACCACCTCTCATAACATTTACAATTACTAGTGGAATTTCAGCTATAAAACCCAAACCAATTTGTTCAGCTTTTAAAGAAATTCCCGGCCCGCTGCTTGCTGTCATGGATTTTACTCCACTCATAGAAGCACCTAAGGCCACGCTAATACCCGAAATTTCATCTTCCATCTGTATAAAAGTACCATCATTTTTTGGTAGCATATGGCTTAGTTCATGTGCTATTTCAGAACTTGGGGTAATTGGATAACCACCAAAAAATTTACAGCCACAATCAATCGCAGCTTTGGCTACTAAAACATTACCTGTTGATATAACTTCTCTCATTTTGTTTTCCTATGCATTTAGTTTTTTGTATTTATTTTCTTTAACAGCTTGTGCTCTTTCTTTAGCTTCTGGCGTAAGCTTTGCAAATTTAAATTCATCTCTTTTGGCAACAAAGATCGCAAAATCAGGACAGTGACTTTCACATTCACTACAGCCTATACAAGAATCAGGATGAACCACTTCTATCATCTGTCCTAAAACTGCACTGATTTCATCTCTCATTGCTAAAACTCCGGCTGGACAATAGCTAACACAGATATTACAAGCCTTACATCTTGCTTCATCAACCCAAACTGGTGTATTCTCTGGAGCAATCATTAATATTCCTTTCTAGTTTTTTGTAATTTTCTAATGATTTTTTATTAAAAATTATTTTTAAAACAAACTTTTTATTATAGCGAATTTATAGCATGATTAAATATTATTTAAAAGATAAAATAAAACTAATAAGATTTTATAACACAAAGTAACATTAGGAGTAAAAAACTCCTAAAAAATTATTTATAATTATACTGAATAAAAGAATTTTCTAATGTAATTTGTTCTTGATTGTCTAATTTTAATTCTAAAGTTTCAAGCACCCCATCAAGACTAATCCTTGCCATAACTCCAAAAGCTTTTTCTCTTATGCCATATTCTCCATCTAAAATCACACATACTGGTAAAAATTCTCCACTTTTTAAAGCCTCTATCATTCTCACGCAAGCACTAGCAGGAGCTAAATAGGCTGAAGTTTTTAAATATTTTATAATTTTAGCACCACCGGTTTTAACCTCTTGTTCAATTTGAACAATATCTTGCTTATTTAAGACTTCACTTAAAGCTTTATTTTGCACTTTACTTTGAGATTTTACCAAAACCATACTATCATTGTGAAAACCTATAAGCTTAGTATCTATATAAGAAGTTTTTATATCTAATTTTTTGCTCACTTCGTATTTAAATCTAGCATTATCTAAAACACCTGCCATAGCAATGATTTTTTTTAATGAAAATAATTTACTTTCATAAAGAGCGTTGAGTAAAAAATCTACAGGATTGCTTACTATGATAAACAAAGGATCGTTGTTAAATTTTTTAATATTTTTTGCACACTCAAGCATAATTTTAGAATTAATAGCAAAAAGCTCATCTCTACTTTGACCTTCTTTTCTAGCTACACCTGCACTAAAAATAACCACTTGAGAATCTTTTGAGTATGTATAATCATCCGTACAAGTTATTTTAATATCAAAATTAAAAGCAGCTATGCTTTGACTTAGTTCTAATTCTCTAGCAAAAAGCAAGTCTTTATTAATATCAATCAATATAATCTCATCTATTAATTCTCTTAAAATTAAAGCATAAGCAATGCTTGCACCGACATTTCCTGCTCCTATGATGGTAATTTTCATCTTAGCTCCTTTGTGGTATTATTTAACTAAATTTGTCGGTAATTCAAAAATATTTTTTATCAAATGATAAGGAAGTTGCAAACTTTGTGCGATAAGTTGAGTTTTAAACTCGGGATTATCAATTGTTCCACCTAGTTTAATTTGTGTGCTAATTTGCCTGTCTTTGCCTAATATAATTTGATTGATAATTGGAACTTTAGAAATAACCGAACTAGCTGATTTTAGCGTTCTAAGCTCTAATAAACCATCCACTTGACTACTTCTTAAATTGATTTTAGCTTGACCTAAAATATCTGCACTATCACCATTAAAATTTAGCGCATCTATTTCAAAAAGATCTTTTTTGCGATTAAAACTTATACCAGCATTTTCTACACTAAAACCTTTTTCATTAAAAGTTGGGGCTTTAAATAAAATCAAACTAGGTATTGTATCAATAAAACTTAAGAGTTGCTGATGAAATTTTAAATCTTTTAAATAAGTATCTTTAAATAAAAATTTGCCTTTAAAAAAATCAGTACTATTACCATCTACATAAAGATTAAACTCGCCTTTTTCAAAAACATTTTGACGCATAAAAGTATTCAGAAAATCATCATCCATTTTTAAAGCTCTAATTTGCATTTGATTTTCTTTAAGCAAAAGCTCAAATTTAGACTCATTTCTATTAGCCCAAGCTTTTATATAGTCTTTTTTGATTTTAGCATTAAATTGATCAAAATCTAAAGTTTTGTTAAAATCTTTTAAGATCAAATCTATATTTTTAGCACTGATATTGTAATTTGAATTTTCAAGATTATCTAGTGTATTTTCTGTATCTTGTTCTGAAAATAATAAATTAACATTATTTAAAGTAATGTTAATATCATCATTGTCTTTTTGTGCAAAAACACTACCACTTGCGCTAGTTAAATTAAAATCTTCTCCCTTTATTTTTATACTAAAACTATCATACTCATAAGGATTATTATCCTTATAGAGTAAAAATGATTCAAAAGTGGTATTATTTATATCTACATCAAAATCTTTAAAATTTAAAGTATCTAATGACAACTCTCCATCATGCACATTATTTTTTTGCATTAATTTAGAATAAGTCTTATACTTTGCAAGCTTAGCAACATAAACAGACATACCTTGGTCAAAATTTAGAGTCGTAGTAAGCTCTTTATTATATAAACTGATATTTTTATCATAGTTAAGATCTAAATCAAGAAATTTATTTTCCATTTTTAAGCTATCTTGTGGTAATTTTAAATTTGTTATAAAGGTCTTAAAATTACCTTTTTTTTGCTTTAAATCAATACTTGCATTAAAATCACCGCTGATTAATTCACTTTGTACACTTGCATTTTTAATCTCTAATTTATCTTTTTGTAAATCAATATTTGCTTGTATGACTTTAAAGTCACTTATATTTATATTAGAATTTACAATATCAAAATTTCCTTTATATGAAATTCTTTCAGGGTGTTCAAAAGGAATTTTCAAAACTAAATCAGTCTTTGTAATACCATTGTTTTGTAAAAATGGTAATTTTATATCATATAAACGCAAAATTTTATTCACTCTATAATCAGCTCTAGCATTGTCACTTTTTATGCGTATATAAATTCCTGCTTTTTCATTTAGCATATTGTCTATATAAATTTGACTTTGATTGAGATTGTAATTGTTAAAATATAATTTATCATAGATAAATTCTAGTTTTTGTTTATTAAATTCAAGCCTTACAAAAGGACTAATGATAGGATCTATACCTTTATCTAAAACCACCTTCAAATTATTTACATAACCTTTAGCACTAATATCATTCAAATAATATCTATGTTTTCCAAAATCTGCAAAGCCATTTAATTTCTCTATAAAATAAAAATCAGCCTTTACCTTACCGCCCACCCAAAGAGCAAGATTAGAAGGCAAATGCACTCCATTTTCCACTAAAATATCAAAAATTTTTGAAATATTATTTGAGCTTATATTTTCTAATTCATAAGCAATCTCTTCTCTTTTAAGTGAGAATTTGACATCACTTTTTAAAAAATCACTATCAATTTCTCCTTTAAAAGTATAAAATTTTGTCTTAGGATTGATAAGTAAAGAGCCAACTACACTAAGGTTATGATCTTTTAAAAGAAAATTATCAATATTAGCTTGTATATTTTTATCACTAATTTTTAAATTGACTTTTACTAAAAGATTTTTACTGTTTACAAAAAATAGATTATTTTTATAAATTAATTCCACGGGATAGTTATTAACAAAAATTTCATCTATATTGATTTCTTGAAAAAACCAATAAATATATTTTACATCTTTGATAAGCTGTACAGCTTTACTCGCACTAGTTTCATTTTGAGTGTGTTGATTTTGAGAATTTACTATAACTTTTTTTGCATTTAAAATGAGTTTTTTATCTAATTTAATATATAATTTCTCCAAATTAATAGAAGAAATTTCTAATTTTTCTATGTAAATTCCATTTTTGAGGTAAATAAACAAAACAATGAAAAGTATCATAGGTAATGCTAAAAATTTAAGAATTTTTTTAATATGTTGTGATTTGATTTTAATTTTTCTTTTATCCATTTTTTATTATCTACTTTTACCTATAAAAACAAACTCTGTAGTTTTTATACCACAAGGTTCTGTTAGTAAGATTATAACGCAATTAGATAAAAATAACTATAAAATGAGCAATATTGATAAATATACTTTATATTTTTTAGGCCATCCACAATCTGGCTGGATAAATATAGGCACAAAAGAACTAAATAGAGCTGAATTTTTACATAAGCTTACCGTCGCTAAGGCAGCACTTGAAACTATTACTTTAATTCCTGGGGAAACGACTGAAATTTTCTTTGAAGAATTAGCACCAAAGTTAAATTTAAATGCCAAAACCTTAATGCAAGAATTTTACAAACAAAGCCCTTTTAAAGAAGGTATGCTTTTTCCCGAAACTTATAAAATTCCAAAAGGCATTACAGAAGAGCTTTTAGTAAAATATCTTTTGGCTTACTCTGCAAGTGAATTTAAAAAACTTTCTTATAAAATTTTTAGAGAATACAATGAAAAAAAATGGCATGAATATATCATCATTGCTTCCATTATACAAAAAGAAGCAGCGAGTAATGAAGAAATGCCTATAGTTTCATCTGTGATTAGAAATCGCTTAAGAAAAGGCATGAAGCTTCAAATGGATGGGACATTAAATTATGGAAAATACTCTCATGAAAAAATCACTCCACAAAGAATAAGATCAGATAATAGTTCTTACAATACTTATAAATTTAATGGCATACCAAAAGAAGCTGTGTGTAATGTTTCATTTGAAGCTATTAAGGCAGCTATTTTTCCTGCTAAAACAGAATATTTATACTTTGTAAGAGATAAAAAAACCAATAAGCATATTTTTACCTCTACTTTAAAAGATCATAACAAGGCAATAAGAAATTGATTATAAAATTTCTCTTTGGCCTTTTGCATCAGGTTCGCTTAAAACACCTGTTTGTGAAAGTTGTTCTATAATATTTGCTGCGCGGTTGTAGCCTATTTTTAAGCGTCTTTGCAAATAAGAAATACTAGTTTTTCTATCTTCTAAGATTACAGCCTTTGCTTCTTCATAAAGCTCATCTAAATCTCCATCATCAAATTCACTTCTTTTATAAGCTCCATCTTGACTATCATCTTTTAAAAAGCTCTCATCATATTCTACTACTTGTTGAGCTTTTAAAAACTCTACAATATTTTCGATTTCATTTTCACTTGCAAAAGGTGCGTGCAAACGCACTAAACCACTCATACCAGGAGGAGTAAATAAACAATCTCCACGCCCTAATAAACTTTCAGCCCCCATAGAATCTAAAATAACCTTAGAATCTATCTTTTGCCCTACTTTATAAGAAATTCTACTTGGTAAATTTGCTTTTACAACACCGGTAACAACATCTACTGAAGGGCGTTGTGTAGCTACGATTAAGTGAATTCCACTTGCTCTTGCCATTTGTGCTAAACGACCTATATAAAACTCTACATCCTTACCTGCTGTCATCATTAAATCAGCCAACTCATCGATAATCACTACAATAAATGGTAAAATTTCTCCACCTTGCTCTTTGATTTTTTCATTATAATTTTCTATATTTTTAGTTTTTGCTTCAGCCATCAAACGATATCTGCGTTCCATTTCAGCCACCATATTTGATAAAGCATTTACCGCCTTTTTAGGATCAGTAATTACCGGTGTAAGTAAATGTGGAATATCATTATAAATACTAAATTCAAGCATTTTAGGATCTATCATCATAAGTCTTAAGGTTTTTGGCGAATTTCTATAAAGCAAAGATAAAAGCATAGAATTTATACCCACACTTTTACCACTTCCTGTAGTTCCTGCTATTAAAAGATGAGGGAGCTTTTTAAGATCTGTGATGAAAGGATCGCCTACTATATCTTTACCTAAAGCTATAGTTAAAGGTGAGCTAGAATTTTTAAATACCTCACTTTCTAAAATTTCTCTTAAGTAAATCGTATCGATTTTTTCATTTGGAACTTCAATTCCCACTACATCTTTACCTGGAATTGGAGCTTGAATTCTTATAGTTTGAGCTTTTAAAGCCATAGCTAAATCATCTTGTAATGATAAAATTTTACTTACTTTAACATCTGCTGCTGGGCGAAATTCAAAAGTAGTTACAACAGGACCTGTGTAAGTTCTAACTACATCTCCACCTATTTTAAAGCGTCTTAATTTTTCCAATAAATCATAAATTTTTCTATCTATTTCTTCTTCATTTATCTCGCTTTTGCCTTCTTTTGGCATAGTTAAAAAATCTAAGGGTGGTAAAGAAAAATCTTTTGGTTTTTCAAAATTCCCAAAGTCAAGATCTTTTAATAAAGCTTTATTTTCACTCACTTCATTAGTGATAGAATGGTGTGTTTTATTTTCTATTACTTCTATTATAGGCTCTTGGGTAATCTCAAATGGAATTTTTTCTTCTTTAACTTCATTTTGTGCTTCTTCTACTACAAAAGGACTTTCATAGTTTCTTTTACTTCTTAGCTCTTCTATACTAATAGGCTTGGCAAAATCATCTTCACTAAAATCAAGTTCTTTTACTTTATTTTGTGGAATAAAATCTTCATCTTTAAATTCTTTTACCCCTAAAAAGCTAGTTTTATTTTGAATTTTTTTAAACTCAGCTTCTTTTTGTGCTTCTATAGCATTTAATTCTTCAATTTTTTTAAAATCCTCATTAAGCTCTTCTAAGATTTTTTCTTTTTGCAAGGCTTTATATTCTTCTAGCAATTTAGCTTTTTGTAGCATTTGCTCACGCTCTTTAAGCTCTTTGGCAAACAAAGAATTTTCTTCTATCACCTCTTCTTTGTTTTCGTTTAAATCCATATTGCGTCTTTTATAGCTTGGTTCATCTAAATTTTTACTTTTTAAAGTTTGAGTATAAATATCTTCACTTTTATTTTTGTATTTTAATAAATACTCTTCAGGGGTCATTTCATCTTCCTTTATATTTATTTGACTAGCTTTTTGAGCAAAACTTGCAATAGGCTCTGAAAGCTCATGAATATAACTTGAACCTAGCTTTTTATCCTCTTCACTAATCACAACCTCTTCTAATTCTTGATTTTTTAAATCTTCAAGGTTAAATTTTTTATTCTCTTGGATTTCTTTTTTTGGTAGCTCTTTTTCCTTGATAAGTTCTTCTGTTTTATCTTTAATTAAAAGCTCTTGTTTGAGCTTTTCTTGCTCTTCTTTAGTTTCATTTTCATACTTATCGCCACCAAAAAAGCCAAAAATTTTATTTTTAATTAAAGTTTCAAGTTTTAAATAAAAATCAAAATCAAGCTCTATTTTAAATACCTCTTTGATAATTTGCGGAAAAGAAATACTAAAAGCAAAAGCTAAAAGCAAAATCACCAAGATTAAACTTCCTATTTTTCCAAAAAGTCCATCTAAGATTACAAACATAGCAGAGGCTATATAGCCTTTATCTTGCAAGAACGCTGAAGCAAAAATAAGTGAAGCAAAAATACAAGCAAAAACAGCCACACTAAATCTACGCTCTATAAGTTCAAAATTATAGTTATTTTTATACAAAAGATAATTAAACCAAAAAAAGACAAAAGGGTAAAATTTAGTCAATGATCCAAATAAAAAATAACTAAGTTTTACCAAGGAATACCCTATAATACTTACTAAAGCTTGATCGGGTATCAAAGCACTTAAGCAAAAATAAAAAATAAAAATATTAGAAATAACAAAAATAGCTTCTTTTTTTATAATATATCCTTTATAAAGAAAAAAGCTATTATATCAAAAAATTATAAGTAGTTTAATAAACTAATTTGAGAAATTTTAGAAGTAGCCGAAAGCATAGCTTGATAAGATACCATAGTTTGCATAAACTGCATATAAGTTTGCCCATAATCAGCATCAGTTACACCGCTTTTAATAGAAGCTACATTGATATTTAAAAAAGTCATTCTTTTATTTGTCTCTTCTATATTATTAGTGTAAGCTCCTATGGTTGTTTGCATTTTTCTAACATGATCTTGCAAATGATCTATTCTTTCTAAAGCCCCTTGTAAACCTGTATTTCTAGGATCACTTCCTTCTGAATCAGCTCTCATACTGCCATTTAAAACAGCATCTATCATCTCATCTAAATCTTTAATCAAATCAACATTTGGATCATCAATAGTTAAAGAATTATTTGCACTAAATACAAAACCTGATCCATTTACAGAAGTACCTGCTGGAGGAAAACCGCTATTTGAATTTGAATCCTTAATAGTAAGACCTATATTAGTGTTACTTGAAAATTTATCAGTAATACTTATACGACCTTTATAGTCCATACTAACTTCAACAAAACCTTTAGAATCAGCTATGTCTTGTTGGATAGTTTGAAAATCATTATTATTAATAGTACCATTTGCATTTGCATTTATAGTTGCTGTGGGAACATTATCACTTGCAAACATACCGATAATATCATTTAACTGGCCATAAGTAATATCTTCAGGTCTTGTTTGCATACCCACTGCATTACCTGTATTTTCATTATATTGAGAGTGAGTAATAGGAAAACTTATAGTTTGATTAGGATTGTTTGGATTAACATAACTTACAGTTGAAGTTTCCAAATTTATAGTTACATTATAAGTTTGTCCACTTTTAGAAACAATTTCCATTTGGAGTTGTTGACCTTGCATGCTTCCATTGGCATTTGCTACAACTTCACTTAACTTTGTACTATCAGTAGCATATTCACTTGTACCTTTAATCACTTGAGAAACATTGCCAAAAACAGTATTTCCATCTTTTTCGAAAGGCACATCATAACTAGCCCCATTAGTTTTATCACCATTGATGTTACTTTTAATAAAATCTGTTTTGTGCAAGTTTACAGTAAATTGCTCGCCGCCAACTTCTACTGTTACTGGATTTCTAGTGTTATTTAAATTTCCTCCGTGTGCTGCTTGCATAATACGATTGGTTACATCCTCCATGCTAATACCTTCTCTTTGAGCAGCAGCACTTAAGGCTTTGATTTGTTCTGCATCTTGAAGCTGTGGAGTTAAAGCAACAGCATGAAAATCTAAAGAACTACTTCCTTCTTTTAAACTCTTTATTTCTATCTGTCCGCTATCATTTAATGCTACTTTAACAACCTCATTTCCCTCTGTATTTCCATATAATCTTCCAATATTTTTTAATACATCTTCAATTTTTGCATCAGGATCTATATCTAAAGTAGCTTTAAAACTTGTTCCATCGGGTCTAACGCCTTGAATATACATAGCTGAATGCGGGAAAGGAAGTTTCTCATCATAGCTATCTTGAAAATTTTTATCTGGATCAAGTTCTCCATTTTGAACATAGTTTTGGCCTATTAAATGTGAAAATTTAGATTCTCCGGTTAAAAATTCTTTTTTGTCCGGATAACGAGCATCAGTAAAAGAAACATTTGTTGAAATAATTTTATTGATATTTGAATCAGGCTTAAAAAATAAATCCCATCCAGGTATATTATAAGGAATTTGGGTGCCAGCACCACTTACTACAAAAATATTATCTTTATTCCCAGTATAATTTCCATAATTATCAAAAGGTTTATTTGCACTATTTGATCCTGCAAAGAGATATTGCCCATTGATACTAGTATTAGCAATATTTACAATAGAATCTCTTACAAGTTTGAGTTCTTTTGCTATAGCCTCTCTTGATTCTTGAGAATTACCATCACTTGCAGCTTTTGTGAGTAATGTTTTAAATTTTTCTAAAAGTTCTGTGATATTTTTCAAGGCAGTATCTGTGTTTTTTGCTAGCTCCATAGCAGATTGAGTTCCTTGAACTATTTGACCTATGTTTGCCATCTCATATTCTAATCTTGAGCCATTAATATAAACATTTGCATTTTCCCAAGAATGCTGAATAAGCTGACCTGTTTGTAGCTGCAAATTATATTTATTAAGCAAAGACTGACCATCTGTGTAGTTTTGTATAGAAGTGTAGTAATTATACTGATTGCTAATTCTCATTATTTTGCTCCGCAAATAAATTTTTTAATTATTTACAAGCAAAAAAAGTTCCAAATTTTAATGATATTTAAATTTTTTATATAAAATATTTTATATTGTTTTAATTTTTTTTTAGTATAATCCCATATTCTATTTAATTATTTTAAAACTTTCAAAAAGCCCGAGTGGTGAAACTGGTAGACGCGCCAGACTCAAAATCTGGTAAGGGCAACCTTGTGTCGGTTCGAGTCCGACCTCGGGCACCATTTGTTTTTTACTCCCAAATGTTATTTTTTGGCAAATTATATTCAAAATATTAAAAAAG
>NZ_JAKMSW010000008.1:0-80106 GCF_025772845.1 Campylobacter sp. CNRCH_2014_2849
AGAGAGTTAAATTTTAGTAAAACACAAAACAAGTGATACTATAACTTTAACCAAGTAATTCCATAGCATCTTTGTATACACTAACTAGCGAAGCTAAAGTAACAAAAGCACCGATAATTAATTTTTTCTTTTATTCTCTTTTATTTTTTCCTTTTTATCTTCTTATTGATTTTGTTCAATATGTAAAATATCAACAAGATTTTCTATCTGGATTTTAAGTTCTTGATGTTGCTCTAAAATATTATAATAATGAAATATAATTTTCCATATTGTGTGTTTTTGTTGGTAGTTATAATGTATTGGGTTGCTAAAAAAATATTTCAAATTAAAAACATAAAAATCTTTTTTAATATCAATAACATCATGGTAGTTTTCTTTATCTATGATACTTGAAGTCAAATTCAAATAATACTCCATTTTCTCACGATAAGCCAAAGAAAGTGCAAACATAGTCATTGTATCTTTAAATTTACTTTCACAATTGTTAAATTTAGCCTGAAACAAAAAGCCTTTTTCTGAAAACACAACTTTAATATCTGGATTATCATAACAATTTGATTTATCTATTTTTAATGTAAAACTACCTCTTAATAGTTGCGATATTTTACCATCATTCATATTTTCATCAGTATAAGCAACTATATAATCTATCACGCTTTTTTAAATTGACAATACTCTTGGCCTACGAAAACTCCATCTTTTATACATATATCAAAAATTTTATATATTAGTATTGTACCTTTGACATAATTTTGGTCTTCTATATTGGTATAAATTTCTAAATTTTGTGCCAAAAAGATATGAAAAAAATCCTTTAGCCTTGTATCTTTTTTAAATTTATCCTTGCAAAAATTTTCGATAATTTTAACTTGATATATATTTACCATGATATCTTCCTAATATTTGCAATATATTTTAATTTAAAATATTATTATTGTGCAACTAAAAATAAATTATATATAGGTTTTCATATTTGAGTAAAATCTAAATTAGTGGTGCGGATGAAAGGACTTGAAATATATAACTAAAAATAAACATCTGTATTACAATATTTTTATAGTAGTTACCTTTTATAAGTTACCTTTTTTATGCAGCCATATTAATCTCTATTTCTTATAAAACTTAAATAGTTTTTGAAAATTACACTTTTCAAACTTTTTTATATTTATATAAGCACCAAAGCCTTATTTTGCGATATTTTAACAAAATGTCTTTTAAGTCTTTTTGAAGTATTTTAAGTTTATTTAGCTTAAATTGAATGTTTCACGGATTTTTGGTTTAAGTTTTCTTGCTTTTTTAAGCATTTTTGGTTTGAAACTTAAATGTGTTTTTTTCTAAAGCTTAAAAGTAATTTTTAAAAGTTTGGTAGGTTTTCTTTCTAAATACCTAAGATAATAATTAAATCTTTTTATTTATCTATTTTGTAAGGTATTACATAGCCTTTAAAAATAAAATCTCTTTCTCTTTCATCATTAAAGGCTAAAGACTTTATAGGATTTGCACTATATCCACTAACTAAAATTAGCACTTCTCTTTTTGGCAAGCGGTAACACTTGCAAGACTGCTTATTTTGTGGGTTTTGGTAGGTGTCTCCAAATTTGGATATACCCTCTTCAACCACTTTTAGTTATTATAACTCATTTTATTTTATATGCCTTTAAAAGAAAGCTATTTAATTTTAAATACCTTGCAAAGCTATACAGTTTTTTTAACACCTAGATTAAACTTAGGGGTTTAATGTTGATAAGGAAGTAATTTAACTTACACTCTTTTATATTTAAAGGTTAAAAGATGACCTAATTAATAGTTAGCTCATCAGCAAAATGCCCTTTTTATCGTATTCTTATCGTATAACATTTTCTTAAAGATTGCTTAATACAATGTAGTTTTTTTGGATATTTTAAAGCTTGTTTATAGTGTAGTAGTGTAGATATTATCTACATCATAAGATGTATGAGTTTAACTCACACACCTTTTATTTTTATCTTCTTCCAACATTTCTCTTAATATTCTTTCTTCTTGTATTTGGTGTATTTTCTCAAGATCTTCAAAACTAAACTCTTTGCCTAGCTCATCTTTTACAATACCTTTATAAGCGCTTTCACGCTGACTTACATTATAAAGACAATTATCTTGCTCAATTGTAATATCTTTTATATTATCAAGCATTGCCATAATCATATCTTTTATATCGCAAATACTTGCCTCATTATCAAACATTACACAAGACTTAACATCGCCTTTATTATCTAAATCACTCAAAAACACATCTAAAAAGTATTTAAGACCATTTATCTTGCCATCTAAGCAACTCATTCTACAATAACTTACATTTTCCATTTTTATCCTTTTGTATTGCTTCAAATTAATTATTTATGAAATTTTACATTAAATATTATTAATTATAACTTAATTAATACACTTTTTATTATTTAAAGTTAATAAAAGATTATTTAATTATAATAAATAATTATTTTATATAGAAAGGTTAAAAATGGAAGTGGGCGAATTTGAAAAACTTCTAAAACAAGCAGGATTAACTAAAAAAGAGTTTGCAAAACTAACTAATATGAACTATAACAGCGTTGTGAATTGGGGTACTAAAAATACATATGCGAAGTGGGTAGAACCTTTTTTAAACTATTACATCAAAGCAAAAAAATATGATGAATTAACACAAGCTTTAAAAGGTAACTAATAAACAAAAATAAAGGTTAAATTATGACTAATATAGAATTTGAGAGTATTTTAAAAAAATACAACCTAACTAAAAAAGAGTTTGCCTCTCTTTGTGACTTACCTTACCAAACACTTATGAATTGGAAGCAAAGCGATAAAACGCCTTCTTGGGTTAAATCTTGGCTTGAAAACTACATCAAAGCACAAAAATACAATAAAATCAAAGACTTAATAAAAGATGATATGTAGAAAAGGTTTTAGATGAAATTTCAAAATCTATAAAACCTTTTATAAGATAAATATTGAACATAAATAATTAAAAATAATATTTTTGTTGTTTTATGTAAAATTACATTTTATTGCACATTTTTGCTCTTTTGTGCAAAATTACATTTTATTGTACATTTTTGTTGTTTTCATATATAATATACTTTTTATTATAATTGTGATATAATTAACACAAGTAAAAAGAATTGTGAAACTTATTATGTAGTTAGGTTTTAGACTTCTCTTTAGGAGATTTGGCTCTTTATCTTTAGTTAGAGAGTTACCCCGCTTAGTGCGGGGATATTATATTTTTAGTTATTTTTTCTTTTATCTTTTCTAAATCTTCTTTTTTGATTTTACCATTATAGTGACTTACTATTCTTTTTGTATCAAAAGACCTTATTTGAGATAGTAATGCAACTTGATTTTTATTTTTACTATCTATAAAGTGATGGTAAAGATAACCTGTCTTGTTTGCTATTTTGCTCGATAATGGTATTCCTATGAAAAGATTAATATAATTTGGAATATAAATTTTATTTAAAACCAACACAGGTCTTTTAAAATCACTATGCTTTCCATAAACCTCACTTCCTATATTTTGACCTACTTGAACCCAATAAATTTTTCCTATGCTTATTTTTTTATTTTCTTTTAAATGTATTTCTTTCTTTTTTTTATTCCATTTATTAAACTTATCATCATAATTTATCAAAAAAAGCTCCTTTGAAAGTATAATTTTACTTATTTTTACTTCCAAAATAATTAATTTTATTTTTAGCTTTGTAAGAAAACTATGTCTTAGTGCTTGTGTGTTGGAATTATTCTTTTAATATAATCAATTTAAAAGGCATTTATAGCTTAATAAACACTATGTATATTTTTTCAGCAAATAGGTTTAAAAGCAGATGTTTTTTATAACATAAATTTGTAAAAATGATAAATATTTTTTATAATTAAAAACTAGCAAGGTATAAAAATATTCTGTGAAACATTTTATAAGCACTTCTTATTATAAAGCAATTATAATCAATTATAAAAACAGCATTTATAATTGGTGCAAATACCTATATAATAGGGCTTTACTTCCACTTTTCATAGCAAAAGCTATTATAATTGATATAAATACCTATTTTACCATGATTTGAAGATATAATCTTTATCAATTATAAATCTTTTCTATTTGTGTCTATATTTCACACATTTTTACTAAAAAACATATCTTTTGCTAGGGACTTAGACATTTTATTTATAATTGAGCCTTTTAAGTGCTTTAAATACCTATATAATAATGCTTTGCTTCAATTATAATAGCTATTTTAGAAAAAATGCTTATAAACCATTATTTTATAGGGATTTAATCAATTATAATAGCCTTTTTTATAATTGCTTATAATTGAATTATAATTGAAAAAAATGTTTCACAGAAAAAAAGAATGCAATTATAATTAAAAAATAATATTTTTTTATTAAAAATAATAAGAATATAAAAGTATAAAATATGTTAAATCAATCAAAGCTGTTTTAAACGATTTTTGTTTTTTTATTTTATATTAGTAAAAATACTTTTCGCATTTAATGGATATTTTTATTAATCAAAGCTACATAGGTTAAACCTACATAGCTTAAAAAACTAAGTAGCTTTATTCAGTAAATAAAGTTTGTGTAGCGTTTATTTCTATGCCATTAATGATAGTTTTGTTCTCTTTTAAAGGCATATAGTATTTTAATGCTTTTCCGCCCGTGCTTCTTGATTTTTCTAAGATTTCATAATATAGCATTTTCCCATTTTCTAGCTTTTTAATGGCATAAGTATCAGTCTTTGCTTTTCCTAAAAGTTCTAACAAATCCCCTTGCAAAATCTCCCCTCTTTGCTCTATGATTTTCTGAGCCTTTAAAAGAAAGTTTGTATCAGCTTCATTTACAAGCTTTTCTACTTTTAAATCAAGAGTTTTTAGGTCTATATCTATTTTTAGAGGATGAGGTAGAAAGTTCCTTGCTTTTTTGGTTTTTAACTCCATATCTAGCTTTAAACCATCATTATTGCTTGTTTGTATTATAAAAAGATTATCAGTAGCATTTGCAAAATTAACTCCGCCTATAAAATCATTTTCTACACTTTTTCCTTTATGATGAATAAATAAAAAAGTCCCACCGCTTTTATGGCTTATTTTTTTGATTATTTTCATAAACTCAGCTACTTTTTTATTATCATTCATATCGCCTTTAAAGAAATTAAAAAGACTATCAAAAACAACAAAACAATCAGATAAACTGCCTTTTTGTGCTAAAGGTTCCAAATACCTTTTAACAATAAAATCAAAATCTACATCTATTTCATCATCTCCATACTCCAAAGAATTGCTAGTTTGTATATAATTAAAATCTGCATAATCTAAAAAGCAACACCCTTTTATTTGCATTGTTTCTTTAATCCTGCTTTTAATGGTTATTTTGCTATTATCTCCATCAAAATAAACAATCTTTTTAACCTTATCAAACTCCAATAAATACTTACAAATAGCAAGACTTAAAAATGTTTTTCCTTTATTGGCTTCACTAATTAAAAAACTAATACTACCTTTATCTAAAAAATTATCTATCAAAGATATAAAATCAACATTAGTTAAGTCTTTATTTCTTATAGCCCATATTGTTAAATCTATAAAATCAGCATTTTTAATATTTTGTGGTAAAATACTATTCGGACTACTTGTTATTTTTTTAATATCTTTAAAAGCATCAAAGTTGAGTTTTGCATCTTGACTTTGACTTTTAAATCTATCCATTTTTATTCCTTTCTAAAAAGCTTAAGCCTTTCATAAAATAACTTTTAAAATACTTTTGTGCAAAAGCCAAAAAGGTATTTAGCTCCTTTCTGTCTTTCTCATAATCTTTTTTTAATTCTTTCATTAAATAAACTATAAAATCCACAAAATCAGCATTTTTACACTCATCATAATTAAGAACAGAAAAACTATTTAACACACTTGGTTTTAACTTTGCTAACTCTTTTAAAAGACCTAAATTGGCATTAAAACTACTTTCATCGTTCTCAACAACAAAATATAAAAGTTTCCCATCTATGAAGTTCAAAAGCTCATTTATTTGCTCGTGTGTTTGTATATGCTTCATCGTGCTATCGCTTTGAAAGCAAATCGCATTTACACCTAAAAGCTCACTGATGATTATTTCTTTTATGCCACTAAATATAAAGCAACAATCTTTTAGCAATCCATTTTCTTTAGCTTTTACAAACTTTATAAACTTAGCATTGCTTCCTTTTAGTTTAAACCATTTTATTGTCTTATCTTTGACTATTTTTTCTTTTATAGCTATGCTCTTAATCTCACCTTTATCTCTTAAGATAAGTGCTAAGCTTTTGTCGTTTTTAGAAAATCCAAAGTATTCATTTATGATATTTTCAAACTCATTTATTTTTACAAAATCTAATATTTTGCATAAATCCATAAAAAGCCTAAAATTACCAAAAAAGGTTTTATCTAATAATTCATTTCTCAAAATATCATCATAGTATAAGTTATAATCAGCCTGTAAAGAATAAGCCATATTTTTTAAATAGCTATCATCTTTTGCAACTTCTTTTATAGGTTTAAAGCTATCCACCTTTTGCGTTGGTAATTTATGAAAATCAACAAAGACCTCTAAAGCTTCTTTTGTGCTAATATTTTCTTTAAAAACTATAAAATCAATCACATCTCCACTAAAACTGCCGTTAAAATCAGTTATTAAGCTTGTGTTTTGTTTGATTTTAAGACTTGTGTTGTGTTTTTCATTACCACTTCTATCAAAACTTAACCCATAGCGGTATAGCAAGAAGTTGGTTACAAAATGGTAATTTTTTGTATATGATTTTACCTCATCATTAAAAAGGCTTACACTCATTATAAAGCCTTTAATTCATAGTGTGACTTCTAAACCACTCATCAAGTCTAGCTTTATCATAAAATACTTTTTTACCTATTTTAATATAAGGAATTTTGTTTTGCATTCTATATTTGTTTTGTGTTTCTTTGCTTAGATTATAAAGCGTAACTACCTCTTGTATAGTTAAAAAATCTTTGTTTGTATTGTTTTCCATTTTCTATCCTTTTAAAATTATTTATGGAGTTCATAAAGCCTTTAAAAGAAATAGATAAGTTAAATTACAATACAATTCTTTTAAGGGCTTAAACTAAAGCTCTTATAATGAAATTGTGCGTTTTAATCTTGTTTGCAGACCTGTTAAAACGCACTTACTTGAAAGCCTTTTAAAACTTTTCAAGTTCCATTAAATTAAAAAACATTCTTTTGAATATTTACGAAGTATTCTAGCAGTTTTTGAAGTATTTTACCTTAATGTAGATTTGTTACCATTTGCAACTATTTTTATTTTCTTATATTTCTTTTATTTCGCCTTTTTTTATAAGAAACAATTTTAAACTTAAATTACTAGCGATATTTTTCTAAAAAGTAACAAAAATTTTACTCATATTTTCTATTTTTTTCATAACAAGCTAATATCTTTAAAGGTTTTTAATATATGCCTTAGCTGAAATAGCTAAAAAAGCACTGCGTGATAAGCCCATTTTCTTAGAATAAAAATCTATCTCATCTATAAGACTATTTTTAAAGTGATAGCTAGGTTCTTACTTTTATCATTTTGCATAGGTTCAGGTATAAACTCGTTTTTTTCTAAAGCTTCTTCTAAATAACAAGCAAAAGCATTTTTTAAATCTTCTATTGCTTCATTTGGTGTTTTCCCATCTCCTGCCATTAAAACAAGTTTATTTAGCTCTTTATCATCAAATTATGCAAAATAATCTCCATCTTCAAGTCTTACCAAATTAATCTTATAAGGTAAGTTCAAATAATAATTTATATCTTTTTTCATTTTTCTTAAACTTATGATGACTTCCCTTAATGCTAACAAGTTTATAACCATACCAACTTAAAAGCTTTTCTATATTGGCAAAACTTGCATTTTTAGGGTTATTTTCTAGTTCTTTAATTAACTTTTCTTTATTACTCATATATGTATTATATAGAATTATCTTAAAGCATTTTAAAGCCTTATAAGGTATTTTATATTTTATTAAGTATTTGTGTTTTATAATTTTTTTTACATTCAAAAAAAAAGGGGGGGGGGCTCAACCCCTACTTAATATAATCTAACAAATCTTTATTTATTCCACAAATTAAATCATTCAAAAATTCTTCTATTTTATCAGGCATTAGACCTATGTTTGTTCCTTTTTCTTTTGTGCTTATGCGTGGATATAGTTTATTATTATTTTCTCTAAGCTTTAAAAGATTTTCAAAATGACAAGCTCTATTTCTTAGAGTATGTAACAAGTTTAAAACAATATTAACCTTATCTATATTATCAAAACCTTGTTTTGTGTTTTTATAAATAAAAAAGTTTCTATTGCTAGGACTATACTTTCTAAAATCAAAAGTCTTTAACTCTAAAATCTTGTTTTGCACCTTATAAGATACGATTAATTTAGCTACCACACCTAAGCTAAGGCGTGACAATATTTGATGAGGTTCTAAACTTTCTTTGTCTTTAAACTCATTTATTTTTGCCAGTAAAAAAGGATTATCGCTTATTTTATCCACTCTTTGCATTTAAAGCTTAGTTCATAATCTAACGCATTTCTTATATAAATCTCAAGTATAGCTATTTTAGGAATTATCTTAGATATTAATTTTAAGTTCTCAAAATGCTCGTTTATATCTTTGTAATACTCTAATCTTTGTTTTGAAAAGATAAACTCTAAATCTTGCATTTATTCTTCTTGTAATTTCTTTAAAGCCTCGTTAGCTTTTTGACTTGCCTTAAGTGTATCATTAGTTGCATAAATGTTTATAGTGCTTAAGTCTCTATGCCCCAAAGTCCCGCTAATTACTGCAGGATTAACTCCATTTTGTATTAGCAAAGTAGCTTTTATATGCCTTGAAAAATGAGGCGTCCATTCTCTTACACCGCTAAGCTCTCTTATTTTAATTTCTTGTCTTGCTAAGTTTGATATTTTTTTACCACTAACACTAGAAACAAAGACTAAGCCTTTATCTTGTTTAACCTCATCTTTTAAAGCTTTTAAAGCCTTATAACACTCATCATCTAAGGCATACTCTTGTGCTTCGCCGTTTTTTGTTTTTGGTAAAAATATAGTTTTTCTTTCTAAATCTACATTTTACCAAAGAAGACTTAAAACCTCATCCCTACGCCTACCACTATGTATAAGTAAAAACAAAGCCTTATAAAGTGAATTGTCTTTGTATAGTTCTAAAATAGCATTTAAAATAGCTTCATATTTGCCTTTAGGGTTGGTAACAAGCTTTTTATTTTGCACCTTATCAAGTTTTAAACCTAGAGTAACATTTTCATTAATCCATTTGTTTTTTATAGCATACTTAATCATAGGGTTTAAAACTTCTTTAATGGCTCTATTATATGTTTTTGGCTCTAATCCTTTATTTTTCATATCATTATAAAACTCTTGCACCTTATAAAGCGTAAGTTCATCTAAATGTATATTTCCTAAAGGTTCTAAAATATGATTATTAAAAATGCTTATTAAGTTTCTAATGTGGCCTTTGTGTTGCTCGTTTAAATCTTTAATATTATAATTAGCTTTTATAAAGACCTCAAAAAGGTTTTTTATTAAAATACTAGAGTTTAAAGTATAAGTAGCACTAAAAAGCTTTTTAAACTCGTTTTCATATTCTTTAGCTCTTGCAAGTGCTATTCTTATATATTCGTTTTCATTCCAAGTAGGGCGTAAGGGGATAGTGAAAGCGTGTTGTTTTTCTTTACCGCCGTTTTGCATTCTAAATAAAAAGGCGTTGATTTTATTTTTGTGTCTTTTTAGATGTGTTCCTTTTCCTATGGATATATTATAATCCTTTCTATCAATCGCCATTTTTAACCTTGTATTTTTGCTGTATTATAGCGTATTTAAAAGCCCTATAAACTTAATTAAATTATTATAGGTTACCTTTGCTTTAAGGTTAAAGCCAAAATTGACCTTTTTTACCGCAAAACTTAAATGAATGAAAAGGACTATTTTTTAACTATCCTTTCATCCGGTTACTTTAAAAAGTTACCTGCTAAAAGGTTACCTTTTTGAAATAACTCGAAATGATACAATAGGACTTCAAAGACTTCAGCGTAATTTAAGTATAATTGCTCAAACTATGGTAAAATAGGGTTTTAAGTGGTGCGGATGAAAGGACTTGAACCTTCACGCATTACTGCACCAGATCCTAAGTCTGGCGTGTCTGCCAATTTCACCACATCCGCAAAAGTGGTACGCTCAAGAGGATTCGAACCTCTGACCTACGGCTTAGAAGGCCGTTGCTCTATCCAGCTGAGCTATGAGCGCAAAAAAATAAAAGTAACAATAGGCTTATGGTGCGCCCGATAGGAATCGAACCCATAACCTACAGATCCGAAGTCTGTCGCTCTATCCAGTTGAGCTACGAGCGCTGATGGGGTGAGTGATGGGAATCGAACCCACGACCCTCAGGACCACAATCTGATGCTCTAACCGACTGAGCTACACTCACCATTTATAAAAATGGTCGGGGTGAAAGGATTCGAACCTTCGGCCCCTTGGTCCCAAACCAAGTGCGCTAACCAGACTGCGCTACACCCCGATGTATAAAAATAAAGCGTTATTTTACATAAAAAAATATTAAAAGTCAAGATAAACAAGAATATTTAGCATAAAAAATGCTAAATATTTTAAGAATTATTTGTTTGTTTTTTTTGTGAAATAATGTTTAAAATTTCAACTACCAAAGAAAAGGCCATAGCTACATAAATATAGGCCTTATCTATATGAATATCAAAACTTTCACATACTAAAACAAAACCTATCATTACTAAAAATGCCAAAGCTAAAATTTTAATGCTTGGATATTTTTCTACAAAATCTGCAATTGGCTTAGAAGCAAAAAGCATTACTAATACTGCAATAATAACAGCAATAATCATAATCTCTATATCTTGAGCAATACCCACAGCAGTAATAACACTATCTAGAGAAAATACTATATCTATCACAGCTATTTCAGCAACTACAATCCAAAGTTTATTGCTGATTTTTATATTACTTTGACTTTCCTCTTGATGTGTTATACTTTCTTTGATTTCTTTGATAGATTTAACTATCAAAAACAAACCTCCAAGCAAAAGCACCAAATCCCTACCTGAAATTTCATTGCCTAATATACTAAATAAAGGTGTAACAAGTTTCATAACCCAAAACAAAGACAATAACAATAAAATTCTAGTAATCATCGCAAAAGCAAGGCCTAAAACTCTACCCTTATCTCTATGTTCTGGTGGTAATTTAGAAACCAAAATAGCCAAGAAAATGATATTATCAATCCCTAGCACAATCTCTAAAGCTGTAAGCGTAAGCAACACTACCCACGCATCCACACTAAAAATCCACTCAAACATTTAACTTCCTTAAAATAAAAAGCGTAATTATAATGATAAAAAATTAATCATTTTCAAAAATTTCAACAATAGTTGCAGGTAAAATTTCATACTCTAATTTATGAATTTTATCTTCAAATTCTTCAAAGCTTAGTTTAGCTTTTTCAAACGCCTTTTGAGCAATGATTTTACCACCATCAAGCTCTTCATTAACCCAATGCACGCTAACACCCGCAACTTTCATATCGCTCTCATAACTTTCTTTGATAGCATGAGCACCTTTAAATAAAGGAAGCAAAGAAGGATGAAGATTAACAGCTTTTATATTTTGAGTGAAAATAGGACTTAAAATTCGCATAAATCCTGCTAAGATGGTCAGATCTGCTTGACTTTCTTTTATAATTTTTACTAATTCTGCATCAAATTCTTCTCTTGAAGTAAATTTTTCATGCTCTATAATTTGAGTATTAAGGTTATATTTTAAAGCTCTTTGTATACCATAAGCTTCTTTTTTATTGCACACGCATAAAACCACTTCAAAGGTATTTTTACCAAAAGTTTTTTTATGTAATTTTGCTAAAATATTTTCCAAATTACTTCCATTACCACTAAATAAAATTGCTAATTTTATAAGCATTTTAACCCCTTTATCAATTTTAAAGCATCAAAACTAATTTTGTTTTTCTTATAATTTTTAGCTACTAAAGCATGAGCTAATACTGCATTTTTAGCAGCTTCTAAAGCATTAAATTTAGCTCCAAGCAAAGCTGCTATCATACCACTTAACACATCCCCACTTCCACCTTTTGCTAAAGCTTCATTGCCACAATTTACTATAAAAAATTTTTCTTTTTGAGCAATAATAGGATTAGCTCCTTTTAATACCAAAACACATTGAAATTTAGAACTAAACTTTCTTGCATAAAAAAAGCGTTTGTTTTGAATTTCTTCTACGCTTATATCCTCATTAAAACAAAGTTTTAAAAGCATACAAAATTCTTTAGGATGAGGGGTTAAAACAACATCTTCTCTAGCAAGATATGAAAGTAAATTTTCACTTTGAAAGCAATTTGCGTCTAAAACTAAAGGAATGTTTTTTAATCTTTCATCTTTTAAAATACTTAAATCATCAAGTCCCATACCTATAGCAGCTGCATTTATTTTGCTTTCAATATCATCTTTTAGCACAATCAAAGGTGAAAAACTTTCTTTAGCCACTAAAGATACAAGTCCTGCTCCAAATTCTAAAGCACCAAGTCCTGCTAGAGTACCTGCACTTTTATTTGCAAAAATATAAATATGGCCAAAATCGCCTTTATTTGAGTTAATCTTTTTTGTAATAAGTTTTAAATCTTTTTTTTCTAGTAAAAAACTTGAAGTATTTTGCATATAAGGTTTTAAACCCAAATTCGCAATTTTAATTTTACCTGCAAATTCTTTTGCAAAATCTTCTAATAAAATTTCTTTAATCACTCCCATGCAAAGAGTGTAATCAGCCTTAAAACATAGCTCTTGTCCAAGCCCGCTAGGAACATCACAAGCTATTTTTAAAGCCTTACTTTTAGCAATTTTTTTAAAAATTCTTTGCAAATTTTCATCTAAAGCTTTATTTAAACCACTCCCAAAAACACAATCAACAATGATGTCAAAATCTTTAAATTTAGGTTCTTTTTTTAAAAATTTAAAACCTATATTTTTTAAAATTTGCTCTTGCTTGATAAACATTGTATTTTTTTTATATGGCATAACAAAAGCAAAAGCTTTTTTTAAATGCCTTATAGCCACAAGTCCATCAGCTCCATTTCCACCAGTACCGAGCAAAAATAAAATTTTGGCATTTTTTATGTTTTTACTTTTTTTCTTAATCAAATTTGCAAGCTCTATGCCTGCATTTTCCATCATTAAAAACTCATCCAAACCTTTTTCAATAAGTTTTTTTTCATAAGAAATATTATCTTTAAATACTGCTTTCATCGCTCATCTCACATTTTATAAATTTTTGAGTTTTAGCGCCTAGCTCTTTAAGCTTTATCACTCTTGAAGCGATATTTCCACTTCCATGAGTAAGCTTTGTTTGCATATTATCTACATTTGTGTTTAATCTTTTAACATTTTCTTTGATTTTTTCAAAATCATCCAAAACGCCTGCAAATTTATCATGAAATTTACCCAGTTCATCAAAAGCTTTTAAGATATTTTCATTACTTTGTATATTTTTCCATGAAATATTTATAGTATTTAATGCCATAAAAAGAGTGTTTGGTGTAGTTAAATAAACCTTTTTTTTGTAAGCGTATTGATAAATTTCAAGATCTACATTTAAAATCAAATCTAGAATATTTTGATAAGGTATAAAAAGCAAAACAAACTCATAAGTGTGTTTATCATACTGCATATAAGGCTTTTTAGCTAACTCATCAATCCTTGATTTTAGATTATAAGCCAAATCAAGACAGGCATTTTTACTAATATCTTCAAAACTAAAATCACTTGGTAGAGAAAATTTTGCATCTATAACTATACTTTTTTGTTTATCTAAAAACACAACCGCATCAGGAATGTAAGTTTTACCCTCATCTTGAAATCTCTCTTGCAATTTATACTGCACACCCTCTACTAAACCACTATTTTCTAAAACTGATTTTAGTTGTAATTCTGCAAAATTACCACGAATTTTTTTATCTCCTTTTAAAATTTTAGCTAGCTTATCTGCATTTTCTCCCATATTTTGACTAAATTTAAACATATGATCAATTTGTGTTTTAATGCTAACTTCATTTTGACTGAGTTTTTCACTATATTCTTTAACACTTTTTTTCACAGGCAAGAAAATTTCTTCTAAGATTTTTTTTGTATCTTCATTGAGCATAAGTTTGTTTTGATTTAAAATACTAGCATTTTGTTTTTGGAAATTTTGCTCTAGCTCTTGTTTTAATCCCGCCAAACTTTGTTTATATTTTTCTTCTAATTTTATTAAGGTTTGAGTGTATTCTTCTTTTAAATTTGCACGCTCTTTTAAATGCATATTTAAAAGTTCTTGTTGAGTTTGTTCTTTTTGTGCTAATTTTGCCTCTAAAGCTTCATTTTTAGATAAATACGATATTTTTTCATCTAAAAGTTTGGAATTTTTTTCCATAAGTGCAGTTTTTTCAAACTCTAAATTAGAAAGTTGATTTTGCAAAGTCATATTGTTTTGATTTAAAAATTCTAACTTTACTTTTTCTTTCTGACTTTTAAATACCACCCATACAAAAGCTAAAATTACAACAGCCAAAAAAGCTATTAAGATATTTTCCATTTTTAAGCCTTTGCTTTTTCAAGGAAATAAATATTTTTCTCATTTGCTTCTTTAAATTGTTTCATCTTTGGTAAAAGTTCTTTCATCAAAGCTTTGAAATTTTTAAAGCCGAAATTTTGTGGAATAAAATTTGCATGTTTTCTGTTCATATTGGTACGAATTTGAGCATATTCTGCGCGACCTTTTTCTTCTATCAAAGCCTCTGCGATATTGATTAAATCTTTGATATATTCTTTTTCAATTATGACTTTTGTTTTTGATTTATCTTGATCTAAATAAAAGAATTCACTAAAGGAATTCACATAAGATTTTACAGCTTGCTTTAAACCCATGCCTATAACTTGTTTTTTATTTTCTTTTAGCTTCTGTATCAAACTAGTATAATCACTATCGCTTGATACAATAACAAAAATATCAATATCTTTTTCATAAAAAACACTCATAATATCAGTAATTAAATACATATCACTTGAATTTTTATTAGCTAAAAAATTAAATTGTTGCATAGCAATGATAGAATATTGTGCGATTTGTTCTTTCCAATTTTGTATATTTTTTTGAGTCCAATCTCCATAAATTCGCTTTATAACAATTTCTCCATAATCAGAAGCAATACCAAAAATCGATTTTGCGTATTTTGAAGGAATATTTTCCGCATCTATAAAAATTGCTATGCTTTTATTTTCCATTTTTGCTCCTAAATATTTCTCATTCTAAAACTTAATGCTTTTAAAATATGAGTTTTTAAAATCAACTCACTTTGCTCTAAATCTGCAATGGTTCTTGCTACTTTTATAGTTTTATTTACCCCTCTTTGAGAAAGATTATATGAATTTATAGCCTTTTGCAAAATTTCATTAGCAGAAGACTCTAAAATACAAAATTGTTTCATCTGCTCATCATTTAATTTAGCATTAAACTCTTCTTGCTGTCTTTGTTTTTGAAATAAAAATCCTTTAAATACCATCTCGCTCATTTGCTCTGATGTTAAACTCATTTTATCCTTATATGAAATTTCATCCATAGCTACATAAAGATCAATTCTGTCTAAAATTGGAGATGAAATTTTGTTTTTATATTTTTTTATTTCTATTTCTTGACAACGACAATTTTGATTTTTAGAAAATAAATTTCCACAAGGACAAGGATTTTGCGCACAAGCAAATAAAAATTTAGTTTCATAAATCACTTTGGTATTAACTCTTGAAATAAGAATTTTAAAATCCTCTAATGGCTCTCTTAAACTTTCTATGATTTGTTTTGAAAAATGAGGAAACTCATCAAAAAATAAAACTCCTCCATTTGCAAGTGCTATTTCTCCTATCTTGGCATTTTTAGTTCCTCCGCCAAAAATACTAGCTCTAGTACTTGTATGATGAGGACTTCTAAAAACCCTACTAGCGCTAAAATCATCATCTAAAGAATTTAATGACTTATAAGCGTTTTGAGCTAAAATTTCTTTCAAGCTTTGCGGTGGCATGATAAAAGGAAGTCTTTTAGCACACATACTTTTACCGCTACCTGGACTACCTTCAAATAAAATATTATGCATTCCTAAAGCTGCTATTATACAAGCAAATTTAGCATTTTCTTGGCCTTTAACTTCCTTAAAATCATAAGGAAAGCTAGTGTTTTTTATATATTTTTCCCCATTAAATTTTATAGCATTTTCAAATAAAGGATGCGCATTGCATATATGATAATTCTCATATTTTTTTTCTTTAAAAAAATCTACAGCCTGGGCTAAATTTTCTAAAGCATAAATTGTTAAATTAGGTATCATTGAAGCTTTTTGTGCTATGGCTTTTGGTACTACTACTTTAGCATTTTGTATTTTTGTACTTAAAAAAAGCAAGATAGAAAATAAACTAGCAGTGCTTTTTATACTCCCATCTAATCCAAGTTCTCCAAAAACAAAAAAATCATCTAAAATTTCTTTTTGAAATAAAATCAAAATTGCAATAGCTAAGTCAAAATGAGAACCATTTTTAGGAATATCCGAAGGACTTAAGTTGATAGTAATTTTTTGTGCTGGAAAGCTAAAATTCTGACTTAACAAAGTTGCTTTAATTCTTTCAGTGCTTTCTTTGATGGTAGAGTTTGCAAGACCCACTATGCTAAAGCCTGGCAAACCTCTTGTGAAAGTTGATTCTACATCGATGATATCAAGTTCTGTAGAAAAACTTGCACATTTTAGCTTTTTCATTTATTCTTTTTGGATTTTTTCTTAAAGTCTTTATCAAATTTTTGACGCTTTAAAAAAGAAAGTTTTTCTATAAATAAATGTCCATCAAGATGATCAACTTCATGTTGGATAGCCACTGCTAAAAAATCATGTGCTTGCAAACTTTGTGGCTTTCCAAACCTATCTTGATAGTCAAGTTGTATATTTTTATAACGCATTACATCTTCATAAAAACCTGGTATACTTAAACAACCCTCATTACAAGAAATTCTTTCATCATCTAAAGGTGTTATAATGGGATTGATGATTTCTAAAAGAGTTTGTTTGTCTTCTTTTTGCTCACCTTCTTCATCACCAATATCTACAAGTAAAGCTCTAATTGGCACATCAACTTGGATAGCTGCCAAACCTACACCTTTATTAGCTATCATTGTTTCATACATATCATCTAAAAGTACATGTAAATCTTTATCAAAATTTTCTACTTTTTTTGATTCTAAAAATAATCTTGGATTAGGATAGGTAATTATCTTTCTTATCATTTTTCTTTTTCCACTATTACAAAAGGTTCTAAATTTTTTCCCGAGTCTTTTAAAGCTTCAATGCATTTTTCTATTAATTCTTCACCTTTGCTGTCACTATTAACTGTACTAATAGCAACCTCCACATCTGCCTCTATTTCTTTATCTGCTAAGAAAAAATTTGAATTTTCTAAGGATTCTAAAATTTTATTGCATATTTCTTGTGCTTTTTCTAAATTAGTATGAGAGATCATTATAGCAAAAATATTATTTCCACAATGTGCTACTATATCACTTGAAGAAACATTTTTACTAAAAATTTTACAAACACTTTTTAAAAAGGCATTTTTCTCTTTTTGAGTATAAGTTTGCTCTAAAATTTCCTCTTTTACTCTAAAGAATATCAAAGAGGTATAATAATTATATTTAGCATTACTCTCTATGCTTTTTTCCAAATTTTCTAAAAAATATTTTTTATTAAAAACTCCAAATTTAGAGTCAAAATCACTCTGCTCTTCTATATGTTTATAAGTCTGTCTAACCTCATCAAAATTTTCTTTAATCTCATCTGAATACTTATCTAAAATGCTAGAAAATCTTGAAAGGTCTGTTTCAAGGGCATGGATTACATTAGAAACAGCTAAATTTCCTGTACTAATAGCAAGTTCTGAATTACGCCTTTTTAGCATATCTTTAACTGTTTCAAGATGCCTATAAATCATGGCAATATATTGCAATAATGCCGAAGTAGAATTAAAACTTTTCTTTATTTCTTGTTCTATATTTGCACGCTTAAGACCATCATCATTTTGCTCAAATTCCATAATCTCACCAACTTTTTTCTTAAAAGCTCCTGGACGCTCTTCAAGCATTTTTTGAAAATAAACCCCATAATTAGTAGGAGTTGGAGGCACATTATCTTTTACAAGTTCAGTTAAAATAGATTTCGCAAATTTCTCAAATTCGCCTCCACTAATTTTTTGAATTTTTGGAGCTTCTTTGGCTGGAGTTGGATCGCTATTTAAATTTAAATCAGCAAATAAATCATCATCTAGCATTGCTTTGTTTCCTTATTTAAAACTTTTTTCCAAAACCTTATCGATTAAGCCATATTCCTTAGCCTCTATAGCACTCATAAAAAAATCTCTATCGGTATCTTTTTCTATTTTAGAAAGTTTTTGATTAGTATTTTTTGCCAAAATATCATTTAAAATCGCTTTTAATCTTAGAATTTCTTTTGCCTGAATTTCTATATCTGTTGCTTGTCCTCTTGCACCACCTAGTGGTTGGTGGATCATAATTCTTGAATTTGGCAGAGCAAATCTTTTCCCTGGAGCACCACAACTAAGCAAAAATGCACCCATAGAAGCAGCTTGACCAATACAAATAGTACTTACATCAGCTTTAATATAATTCATCGTATCATAAATACTAAATCCACTTGTCACAACCCCACCTGGTGAGTTAATATAAAGATAAATATCCTTTTGAGGATCTTCAGCTTCTAAAAACAAAAGCTGTGCCACGATAGAAGCAGCAAGATCATCATTGATCTCACCACTTAGCATGATAATCCTATCTTTTAAAAGTCTTGAGTATATATCATAACTTCTTTCGCCTCTGCTTGTTTTTTCAACTACATAGGGTATATATGAACTCATTATTTTTCACTTTCTTTTTCGGTTTTCTTTTTATCATTTTTTTTAAAAATATCAGCAAAAAGTTTTTCTTCAATTAAAGACATTTTAATGGCAGGTAATGCACCTTGCTTTTTATAATTATCTAAATGTTCTTGTGGGTTAAAACCATATCTATAAGCTTCAAAATAAATTGCTTGGATTAATTCTTGATCGCTTACTGTAACATTTCTAAGTTTTGCTAGCTCGTCTATAATGAAAGTTAATTTTACGCTTTTTTGCGCATCTTCTTTGAAACTCTCTCTTTTTTCTTTATATTTAGCCTCATCTTTAAATTCTTTTAATTCCTCTTCGCTTAAAGTTCTTAAAGAGCTTCTAAATTGCATATCTGTTTCTTGCTCTACTATATTTCTTGGCAAAACAAAGTCAAACTTAGCTACTAAAGCTTCTGCAAATTGATTTTTAAGCTCATCATTAATAAGTTTAAAGATTTTTTCATTTTTTAGTTGTTCTTTTAATTTTGCGTCTAATTTTTCAACACTTGGCTCTTTTTCTTCAGGAAGTAAGTTTTTTAAAAGCTCTTCATTTAATTCAGGTAATTTAAGTTCTTGAATTTCATGAATTTTTACTTTAAATACCGCATCTTTTCCTGCTAAATGTGCTGCACCATATTCTTTTGGAAAAGTTACATTAATATCTTTTTCCTCACCTGCTTTTAAACCAATCATACCTTCTTCAAATCCTGGTATAAATTGTTTTGAACCAATCTCTAAAACATAATTTTGAGCTTTTCCGCCATCAAAAGCTTTACCATCAACAAAACCCTCAAAATCAAATTTAGCAAAATCGCCTTCTTTTAAAGCCCTTGTCTCTTTAATCGTTTCAGGAGTAGCAAATCTTTTTAATAATTCTTCTTTTTTTGCATCAATTTCTTTTTGAGTTACTTTTGGTGTATTATAAGTTGGAATTAGTTCTTCATATCCATCTAATTTTACTTCTGGCTTAAAAGATAATACCATTTGAGCTTCAATATCGCCATCTTTTCTATCAAATTTTTCAAAATATGGCTCACCTACTAAATCTTTAGCCTCTTTTTTAACTTCTTTTAAAGCACCATCTACAGCATTTCTTAAAAGATCTTGCTCCGCATCTCTTGTAAGCTCTTTTTCATATCTTTTAAGTATAGCAGCAACAGGAACTTTTCCTGCTCTAAAACCATCCATTTTCATAGTTTTAGACGCTTTTTTAGCTAATTTTTCAACTTCTGCTTTAATAGCTCCTTGAGCAATTTTCACAGTAGCATTTGCATTTGCAAAATCAATTAGTTTTGCTGTAACTTCCATAATATTTTCCCTTTTTAAATAAAATTTCTTGATAATATACCAAAATTTTCCTTATCACTTTATATAAAAATAAAAATATGTTAAAATTTTAATTTTTGATGGAGAAAAAATGCAAGAAAAATTTGAACAATCAGTAAAAAATATGTTAGAAATTATCGGGGAAAATCCGCAAAGAGAAGGACTTTTAAAAACCCCTACAAGAGTTTTTAAAGCTTTTGAATTTTTAAATAGTGGTTATAAACAAGATCCAAAACAAATACTAAATGATGCCTTATTTGAAAGCTCAAACAACGAAATGGTTTTAGTAAGAGATATAGAATTTTATAGTCTTTGCGAGCATCATCTTTTACCTTTTTTTGGGCGCGTACATGTTGCGTATATACCGGATAAAAAAGTCGTAGGTCTTAGTAAAATTCCACGCCTTGTGGAAGTTTTTGCAAGACGCTTGCAAATTCAAGAACAACTCACAGAACAAATCGCAGAATCTTTAATGGAACATGTAGGTGCAAAAGGTGTTGGAGTAGTTATTGAAGCAAGACACATGTGTGTTGAAATGCGTGGGGTGCAAAAAGCAAATTCTACTACTAGCACTTCAGCACTAAGAGGTAGCTTTTTAAAAAGTGAAAAAACAAGAAAAGAATTTTTCACTTTAATTAACTCGGCAAAACAGGTTAGATTTTAATGGGTTTAGAAAAACTTCGTAGTAAAATTGCTTCACAAAATCTTGCTAGTGTTTTTGGTCAGATTACTAAAATTTCAAGTACTAGTATAGAAATAAATGGCTTAAAAACTAGCATAGGTGATATCATTAAAATAGTTTCTAGTGAAGATGAGAGTAAAGAAGCTATGGCTATGGTGGTAGAAGTAGATGAAAATTTAAGCTATTTGAGTCCTTTTGGTTTTGTGGAAGGTTTTAAAATAGGCGATCGTGCTTTTATTAACGATGCAGGTATGCAAATAGGAGTTAGTGATGAACTTTTAGGAAGAGTAGTCGATCCTTTTATGCGACCAAAAGATGGTAAAGGACCTATTGAGGCAAGTAAATTTATGCCTATTATGCGAGCACCTATTGATGCAATGAAGCGAGGTTTGATAGAAGAAGTTTTTCCAGTAGGTGTTAAAACAATAGATGCACTTTTAACTTGCGGGGTAGGACAAAAGCTTGGGATTTTTGCAGGAAGTGGGGTTGGTAAATCAACTCTTATGGGTATGATAGTGAAAAATTCCAAAGCTCCTATTAAAGTTATAGCTTTAATAGGAGAGCGCGGTAGAGAAATTCCTGAATTTATACAAAAAAATCTTGGTGGTAAACTTGATGATACTGTCATCATCGTTGCAACAAGTGATGATAGCGCGCTGATGAGAAAATACGGAGCATTTTGTGCTATGAGTGTGGCTGAATATTTTAAAGAACAAGGTAAAGATGTGTTATTTATCATGGATAGCGTAACGCGTTTTGCTATGGCTCAAAGAGAAATAGGTCTTGCCCTAGGTGAACCACCTACAACAAAAGGTTATCCGCCAAGCGTTTTAAGTCTTTTACCTCAGCTTATGGAAAGAACAGGAAAGGAAGAAGGTAAAGGCACCATAACAGCTTTTTTTACCGTGTTGGTTGATGGGGATGATATGAGTGATCCAATAGCTGATCAAAGCAGATCTATCCTAGATGGGCATATAGTGCTTAGTCGCGAACTCACTGACTTTGGAATTTATCCACCTATAAATATACAAAATTCAGCCTCAAGGGTTATGGGGGATATTATCAGTGATGAACATAAGCTAGCTGCTAGAAAATTTAAGCGTTTAAATTCTTTGCTTAAAGAAAATGAAGTGCTATTGCGTATTGGTGCTTATCAAAAAGGCACCGATAAAGAACTCGATCAAGCTATTGCTAAAAAAGATTTTATGCAGCAATTTTTAAGTCAAAATCCTGAAGAAAGTTTTGAATTTGAAGATACGATTAATATGCTTAAGATGATTGATACATAATAGTTGGAATATTTTTTGCTTTTTTTGATAAAAAAGTCATGAAAAAAGGATAGATCATGTCAAATATAGCATTTTTAGATCATCAACAAAGCTTAGGTTTAAAATATACCGATATTTGTCAAAATATTTTTGAAAGAGAAATTTTTACACATATGTTTTTAGAATGCATAAGTTTTGTTTTACTAGAAGATAAAGCAAAATTAAAATATTTAAAAATTATCGCTTCAAAAGAAGATTTTATAATCGAATTTAAAATCAATAATCAAAAAAAATCTTTTATTATTAATAATAAAAAAGTTCTAAATGAAGAATTCAGTGCAAAAAGAATGACTCAAGATGAATATGAAAGAGAAGTGGCGAGAATTTATCAAATCGAAAGATATTTAAAAGCCCAAAATAATCTTCAAAATTTTTCTAATGAAATTAGCACTACAATGAAAAATCTTTTTAAAGATATGGATGAATTTAAAAATTATATCGATATGCTTGAAGCAAAAGAAAACACCCACAATCATTACTTATCAAAAATTTATAATATAGCTTAATATTTACCAAACTTTGCCGATAATACCTTTGATCCAAACAAAAGGAGTATGTTATGGGCGAAGTTACAAACAATCAAGCAAACTTAATGCTTAACATTGCAACTACTATGATGAAAAAAACCATAGAAGTTAATGAAAATGCAGTAATGCAAGTACTTGAAGGCGTAAATGCAAACCCTGCTCCAACTACTACTCCTACTGCTAGTTCAGGATTACTTGACATTTACGCTTAAAATTTTTCTCTTCAATTCAAAAATTTTGGCATAGCTTTTGCTTTTTAAAAGTTAAGCAATATTTTTGAAGAGAAGAGTTATGTTTGTAAATTCTAATGTTAATCCGTATCAGAATTTTGCAAATTATCCTTTTGCAAAAACTGGACACATAGAAGAAAAAAAAGAAAATACTAATATTAAAAGTGATTTACTTGATATCAATGGTTCTAATTTGGACTATAAAATTACTTATGCAAGTGAATTTGGTTTTAGAATCAATGAGCAAGGTTTTTTTGAAAAAGATCTTAATAAAGCAGCTGCTTTGCCTCTTGATTATGATATTAATATAAAAAGTATAAGAGAAATTTCAAAACAACTTATAAAGCTTGATGAGAATTTAAATTATAACAAAATAGATTTACCAAGACTTTTAAACACTTATCACAACACATTAAAAACTATAAATCCACAGTTTCAAAACAATGACAATGATTTTTTAAGTAAAGCTCAAATTTCAGAGTTAAATCAAGGTTATAGTTATACTTATGAGGGTAAAATTTTAAAAGTTTATGAAAATGCTAAAAATTTACAAAATGCAAAAGAATCAAATAAAAATTTAAACACCTTAATGCTTGATAATAAAATAGGTGATTTTGCGTTTAACGCAAGCATAGAAAATACAGCTAGTAATCCTGTTATCAAACCTTATTTAAATAAACAAGGGGAGGTTTCTAAAAGTGGATTGCTGCTCAATTATATTTATCATGATTTAAAAGAACAAAATCACAATAAAGCTAATTTTTTTCTATCGCCTATTGAGTTGGATATGTCCTCTAGTGTAAATTTTCAAAAACTCATGAGAGGTCAAATGAGTATGCAAGATTATATTAATGAAAACAACAAAGAAAAAATGAGTTTTGATTTATATTTATATATCAATGGAGTAGATAAAAACAACACTTCAGAAGATAAGCTTTCAGTTTTCTTTCAACAATATATTAACTATCAACATAGCATTAACATGAAAGAATTTGCCAATTCAAGTTCTATTTATAGTCTTTATAGCGAGCAAGTTAGTAAAGAAATTGAAGTTTTAAAAGAAGAATTCAATCAAAACAATCCTAATATTGATCTTGAAAAAATCAATACTCAAAAAGAACTTTTAGATACTCAATTTTTAGAAAATAGAAAAAAACAAGCTAGTATTAACAAAATTTTACATTCTTATTTAAATGCTATGGCTTAACTTGTGCTAAAATAATAATGTAAATTATTACACAAGTTAAAAACTTACTTGATTTAATATTAAATTTAATATTTTAGTGTATATTAACAAAAAAGATAAAAATTATCCTAATTAAAGGAGTATAATTTGAAAGTATATTTAGATAACAACGCAACAACACAACTTGCACCAGAAGCTTACGAGCTTATGAAGCCTTTTTTAAAAGAGCATTTTGGAAACCCAAATAGCCTTCATCAATGGGGTAGTGCAACCCATCCTGCCTTAAAAGAAGCTATGGATAAACTTTATATAGGTGTAGGAGCAAGTGATTTAGATGATATTATTATCACTTCCTGTGCTACAGAAAGTATCAATTGGGTGTTAAAAGGTGTGTATTTTGATAAAATTTTAAATAACGATAGAAATGAAGTAATTATTTCTAGCGTGGAACATCCCGCAGTAGCTGCTAGTGCTATGTTTTTAAAATCTTTAGGGGTAAAAGTTATAGAACTTGGTGTTGATTATGAGGGTGTTTCTAGCGTAAAAGATTTAAAAGAAGTTATTTCAGATAAAACTGCCCTAGTGAGTATTATGTGGGCAAATAATGAAACTGGTATGATTTTTCCTATAGAAGAAATGGCTCAAATTACTCATGAATACGGAGCGTTATTCCATACTGATGCAACCCAAGCTGTTGGGAAAATCAAAGTTAATTTTGCAAAAGCTGGAGTTGATTTTGCTTCATTTTCTGCACATAAATTCCATGGTCCAAAAGGAGTTGGTGGGCTTTATATTAAAAAAGATATAGAACTAACTCCACTTTTACATGGTGGTGAGCATATGGGTGGCAGAAGAAGTGGAACTTTAAATGTGCCATATATTATAGCAATGGCAGAAGCTTTAAGAATTGCAAATACTATGCTTGACTTTGAAAATTCACACATTAGAAGATTAAGAGACAAACTAGAAGATTTAATTTTAGCAATGCCTGATACAAGCGTAGTTGGAGATAGATCAAGAAGAGTTCCAAATACAATTTTAGCAAGCATTAAAGGCGTAGAAGGTGAAGCTATGCTTTGGGATTTAAATAAAAATGGCATAGCAGCAAGCACTGGATCAGCCTGCGCTAGTGAAGCACTTGAGAGCAACCCTATCATGGAAGCAATTGGTGCTGAAAATGATTTAGCTCATACTGCCCTAAGACTTTCTTTATCTAGATTTAACACAGAAGATGAAATTGATTATACAGCAGAGCAGATAAAAAAAGCAACGCAAAGACTTAGAGCAATCTCAAGTACTTATGCGTATAAGCCTGAAAATATTTAAAGGATAAAAAATGGCAAAAAATAATTTAATTGGCGGATCTATTTGGGATGAGTATTCTCAAAAAGTACAAGATAGAATGAATAACCCTCAACATATGGGCGAATTTACACAAGAAGATGCACAAAAAGCAAATGCAAAACTTATTATTGCAGATTTTGGAGCTGAAAGCTGTGGTGATGCAGTTAGACTTTATTGGCTAGTGGATGAAAAAACAGATAAAATCATTGATGCTAAATTTAAAAGCTTTGGCTGTGGAACAGCAATAGCAAGTAGTGATACTATGGTTGATCTTTGCATAGGTAAAACCGTGGATGAAGCTGTTAAAATTACAAATTTAGATGTTGAATTTGCTATGAGAGATAATCCGCAAACTCCTGCGGTTCCACCTCAAAAAATGCATTGTTCGGTTATGGCTTATGATGTTATCAAACAAGCAGCAGCACATTATAAAGGAATCAATCCTGAAGACTTTGAAGATCAAATTATAGTTTGTGAATGTGCTAGGGTAAGCCTTGGAACTATCAAAGAGGTAATTAAACTAAATGATTTACATACAGTAGAAGAAATCACACAATTTACAAAAGCAGGAGCTTTTTGTAAATCTTGTGTTAAACCTGGAGGACATGAGAAAAAAGATTATTACCTTGTAGATATTTTAGCTGAAACTAGAGCTGAAATGGATAGAGAGAGATTAAAAGATCAAAGTAAAGCAGATATTGCTTTTGATGATATGACCATGGTTAAACAATTAAAAGCAGTAGAGGCTGTTTTAGATAGCGATGTGCGTCCGATGCTACACGGAGATGGTGGGGATTTGGAAGTAATTGATATACAAAAAAGTGAAAGTAAAAATATAGATGTATATATACGCTATCTTGGAGCTTGCAGTGGTTGCTCAAGCGGAAGTGGCGCAACTTTATATGCCATAGAAAATATCTTACAAGAAGAACTTAGTCCAAATATACGCGTTATACCTGTTTAAGCAGTTTTTCTGCTTAAACTTTTAAATTTCAAGCCTTTTTATGTTAAAATAACGCATTAATTAAAAATTTAAAAAGGCTATTTATATGCAAAGACTTCAAACCTTTGTTAAAAGCGAAACTTTTCCGGGTGTTTTGCTAATATTTTTCACTTTACTTGCATTAATTTTACAAAACAGCTCTTTAACAGATCAATACACTAACTTTTTAAATATTCCTTTTGGGTTTCAAGCAGGAAGTTTAGAAATTTTCAAACCTTTGCTTTTATGGATTAATGATGGACTTATTGCGATTTTTTTCTTTGCCATAGGGCTTGAATTAAAGTATGAAGTAACAAGAGGACAGCTAAATAGTATAAAAGCTATGTCTTTACCTGTATTTGCTGCACTTGGTGGTATGATAGTACCTGCATTGATTTTTGCATTTTTTAATTATAAAGATGCTTTTGCTTTGCAAGGTTGGGCTATACCAACAGCAACTGATGTGGCTTTTGCAGTAGGAATTTTAATGCTTTTAGGTAAAAAAGTACCTACTTCATTAAAATTATTCTTGCTTTCCTTGGCTATTTTTGATGATTTGGGTGCGATTATTGTGATTGCTTTATTTTACACAAGCGAGCTTTCAGTATTTGCTATGATCGCTGCTTTGGTATGTATATTAGCACTTTATTTATTAAATCATTTTCATGTTACTAAAAAATCCTTTTATATCATTATAGCTATAGTATTTTGGATAAGCATGCTAAAAAGTGGAGTGCATGCAACTTTAGCGGGTGTGATTACTGCTTTGTTTATACCACTTGAAACAAAAAATGGAAAATCTTTTTTAAAAGAAATCGAACATGATTTAGCACCTTGGGTAAGTTATTTTATTTTACCTATTTTTGCCTTTGCAAATGCAGGTGTTGATTTAAAAGATATGGATCCAAGCTTTATGTTTTCTTCGGTTAGCTTAGGTATTATTTTAGGTTTATTTTTAGGAAAACAAATAGGTGTCTTTTTATTTTCATATATTAGTATAAAACTAGGCTTAGCAAAACTTCCACAAAATGTTAATTTCAAACAACTCTATGGAGTTTGCATACTCACAGGTATAGGTTTTACCATGAGCTTTTTTATAGATGGCTTAGCTTATCAAAATAGTGATATTTTTGCATATTCAGATAAGCTTGCTATTTTAATAGCCTCTTTGTTAAGCGCTGTGATTGGCTATGTTTATTTAAAACTCATTTATAGTTTCAAAAAATGAAATTTAAAAACCTCCAAAGCTTTTTATCTCTTGAAATTTTAGGAGGATTGTTGCTTTTAATAGCAACAATCTTTGCTTTATTACTCAAAAATAGCCCTTATGGACAACACTATATGAATTTTTTAAGTGTAGAAATGGGTATAAAAATAGGAGCTTGGGAGCTTTTTAAACCTTCTTTGTTATGGATTAATGATGGGCTGATTGCAATTTTTTTCTTTGCAATAGGACTTGAATTAAAAAAAGAATTTGTTCAAGGAGAATTTAAAACTCTTAGCAATATTACTCTACCCTTAATAGCTGCTATAGGTGGTATAGTAGTACCTGCTTTGATATTTTGTGCTATTAATTTTAATGATACTTATGTTTTAAAAGGTTGGGCTATACCAACAGCAACTGACACTGCATTTGCTCTAGTTATACTTGCAATGCTAAAACAACGCATACCAAGCTCTTTAAAAATATTTTTAGTTTCTTTGGCGATTTTTGATGATGTAGGAGCTATTTTAATCATTGCTATTTTTTATACAGGTGAGCTTTCAACTTTGGCTTTTTTTGTTGCCTTTTGCTGCATTGTTGGCTTGTTTTTACTTAATCGCTTAGGTAATGAAAGAAAATCATTTTATTATATACTTGGTGCTCTGCTTTGGCTTAGTGTATTAAAAAGCGGAGTACATGCGACTTTAGCAGGTATTATTACTGCTTTATTCATTCCTGTATATACAAAAAACAATCATGCTTTATTAGAAGAAATTGAGCATGGGTTAAAATTTTGGATAGCTTTTATAATATTGCCACTTTTTGCTTTTGCAAACGCAGGAGTTGATCTTTCTAAAATAGAATTTCATATGCTTTTTAGTGGTGTAAGCATGGGTATATTTTTGGGACTTTTTGTTGGAAAACAACTAGGTGTATTTGGCTTTGCCTATATGGCGATTAAATTCAAACTTGCAAAACTACCAAAAGATGCAAATTTTAAACAACTCTATGGAGTTTGCATACTCACAGGTATAGGTTTTACCATGAGCTTTTTTATAGATGCTCTTGCTTATGAAGTGAGTGATATATTTAATTTTGTAGATAACTTTGCAATCTTACTAGCCTCATTAGCTTCTGGTGTATTTGGCTATTTTTACCTGCGTTTTATTAAATAATTAAGCTTTTTTTAAATTAAATAAGATATAATTTCATTTCTTATTTAATGTTTTGGCCCATTCGTCTAGCGGTTAGGACATCGCCCTTTCACGGCGGTAACACGAGTTCGAGTCTCGTATGGGTCACCACTCTTTTAACTCCTAAATAAAAATAGCATAAACAATAGTTTCAATATTTAAGCTTAATATAAATTTAATATATCAAATAAATATTCTAAAATAAAATATAAATAAATATTGCTTACTAGCAAAGCTCGCAGGGATTTTATAAAAACATTATAAATAACAAAACTTGCATTTTAAAATCTAAAAAATAAAATTAGCTTTCTTTATTTTCTCCATCCTTAAAAGAAAATATAGGCAAACTTAAACCATAATGTATCGCTAAAAGTCTTGCTATAGTTCCTACAATCAATGAAGCAAGAATTACCCATAATTCATCTATGCCTAAAATATGCAATATATAATACAAAGCTCCTGTTAATATGGCCACACCTGCATAAATTTCTTTTTGAAATACAAGTGGTATCCTAGCACATAATATATCTCTTAATATCCCGCCAAATACACCTGTAATCACAGCTGAACTCACAGCCACTATAAAACCATACCCCATTTCTATTGCAATTTGTGCGCCTAAAACACTAAAAACAACCAAACCTATAGCATCTAAAATTAAAAAAAGTTTTTCAAGTCTTATAACATATTTAGCAATTTTTGTTGTAATCATAGCCGCAACACAAATCAAAATGACATATTCAGGAGTTTTAATCCAAGTTAGCGGATGATGATCAAGTAAAATATCTCTAATAGAACCTCCACCAATAGCTGTTACCAAAGCTATAAATATCACTCCAAAAAGATCCATTTTGTGCCGTCCTGCAGCAATAGCCCCCGTCATTGCATCAACAGTAATTCCGATAATATAAAGTATAGTTAAAAGCATAATGAGTTAAAACCCTTGTTAAACAAGGGTTAATTTTTACTCACGATATTAATGATATTTTGAGCTACTTTTTTAGCAATAGGCTCAACAAATTCAGCAGGAGAAGTAAATCCTACGCAAGAGCAGTTAATCTCACCTAAAACATATTTATCTTTACCATTTTCATCTGTATCTAAGATAAAATCGGCAGTCCAAATTAAAGGAATATCGTAATTTCCAAGCTTTGAACGAATTTCAGGTAAGGTTGCTAAAAACCAATCTACCAATTCTTGCCAATCTTTTGGCTCGTCATATCTATACTTTGCACCTGAAAAAAGTGTAGCAGAGAATGCATCAGCACCTTCTGCAGGCTTTTTATGCACTACATAAATTGGAGTATGATAAAGCATTAAAATTCTAATTTCACCTTCTTTAATACGCGGTAAGAAAGTCATATCTACAAGCATACCATTATCACCCACAATGTATTGCTCACAAAAATCCATAAATTCACCAAGCTCTCTTTCTTCTGTATGATTGTCTTTTGCTTCTGTGCATTTGATTTTTGCATTTAATGGCACACTTGTAGTCCCTGCTGGCAGTTCATCTATTAATCTCACACGCCAAATTCCCTCACCTGTTGAACCACGATTTTGCTTCAAAACCCTCTCGCCTTTTGCTAAGGTTTTTACAAAACTTTCTTTAAAAGTTTTAATATCATAATACGCATAAGTATCTTCAGGCACTAAAGCTGTTTTATTAAGCTTAGTAAGTGCATCTTTAGCGCCATATCCTATCATCGCATCAGGATGAGGCATACCTATAACACCATTTGCACAAAGTTTTCTTAACATATCAAAGTATTCATTTTCTTCTTTTAAATTTCCTGGGTTAATTCTAGAAACATAAGCATCAGCATTGTTTTTTACATATTCATAAATTTCGTCTTTTTTTTCAACTTCAAAAAAGATAACCTCAGCGTTCCAACCTTGCTCTTTTAAAGCATTTACCATAGGCATGGTGTCTTTTCTATGGCCATCTTTACCTTTATCGCTACCACCTCTAACTTCAAAAAATACGATATTTTTTTTCATATTGCTCCCTTTTTAAAGATATTTTATCATCATATCAAAATAAGTATTAAATTTTTATTTATTTTTTCCATAAATACATTGTAAATTTTGCAAATTTGAACTTGCATTTAAAAGTAAAGCATCGGCCATGCATATAGCTACCATAGCATTTACTACAACACTGCCTCTTATACCCACACAAGGATCGTGTCTACCTTGTAACTCGTGTATAATATTTTCTCCTTGAATATTTTGTGTTTGTTGGGGTAAAAATATAGAAGGAGTTGGTTTAAAATATGTTTTTATATCGATAAAATTTCCATTAGAAATTCCACCCAATATACCTCCGCTATGATTGCTTAAAAATACTCCATCTTTTAGCTCATCATTATTTTCGCTTCCATACATATAACTGCTTTGAATGCCACTTCCTATTTCTACAGCCTTAACTGCATTTACACCCATAATCGCATGAGCAAGTTTAGAATCAAGCTTATCATACAAAGGCTCACCTAAGCCTTTAATAGGGTTTTTCACTCTAGTAAAAACTCTAGCGCCTATGCTGTTTTTAGCTTTTTTAGCTTTTAAAATTTCATCTTTAAAACTTTGCTCTAAATTTTTATCTAAAGCATAAATTTCACTATTTTTAGCATAATTAAAATCGAACTCATCATTACTAAGTTTGCTATCAATACTTCCTACCCCAAAAACTCCACTCATTATTTCTATATCAAACTCTTTTAAAAGCATACAAGCTAACGCCCCTGCTGCCACTCTTGTTACACTTTCTCTAGCGCTAGCTCTTCCACCACCTCTATAATCTCTAATGCCGTATTTGTGATAATAAGTAAAATCAGCATGTGCAGGACGAAACACATCTTTTTCATAATCTTTTGAGCGTGTATTTTCATTATACACCAATACACTTATAGGAGTTCCTGTTGTATAACCCTCAAAAACCCCGCTTAAAACTTGAGCTTTATCTTCTTCTTTTCTAGGAGTGCTAAATTTATTTTGACCTGGTTTTCTTTTATCTAGCATTTCTTGCAAAAAATCAAAGTCAAACTTCACCCCTGCTGGCATACCATCTATCACACAACCCATAGCTTGACCATGAGATTCGCCAAAGCTTGTAAATTTAAATCTTTTTCCAAAGCTATTCATAGTTTTCCTAATTTTTCAAGTGCTATTTTGGCACATTGTTGTTGGGCTTCTTTTTTACTACCTGCTATAGATCTTGCTACTTCTATACCTTGAATTTTTACTGCAATTTCAAATTGCTTTTTATGATCAGGTCCAAAAGCTTTCATCACTACATACTCAGGTGTGCCTGCCATATTTGCTTGTGTAATTTCTTGAAGTCTTGTTTTATAGTCTTTAAATAAACTTTGTGTATCAATATGTGGATAAACTTCATTGAGTAAATTTAATGCTATGTTTTTAGTTTTTTCAAAACCTATTTCCAAATACAAAGCTCCCATTAAAGCTTCAAAGGCATCAGAAAGTATAGAAGGTTTATTGCGTCCATCATTATTTTCTTCTGCAATAGACATAAAAATACATGCTCCAAGATCAAGTTTTTGTGCTAAGGTTGCAAAAGATTTTTCATTTACCAAAGCTGCCCTAAGCTTAGAAAGGTTTCCTTCTGAGTCTTTTTGGAATTTAAAAAACAAAAACTCCCCTACTACTAAATCCATTACAGCATCACCCAAAAATTCTAATCTTTCGTTATTATAAGGCTTTTTATAGCTTTTATGTGTCAAAGCTTCGATGAGCAATTGCTCATTTTTAAAATGATAACTTAATCTTTCTTGGAGTTTTTTAAGCATTTATTGACCTTTCTTCTTGGAGCTTTAAGGCTGCATTTCTTGCTAGCTCATCACAACGCTCATTTAATTCATGGCCATTGTGTGCTTTGATCCAAAAAGCAGTTATTTTATGATCTTTAGCAACATTTAAATACTCTTTCCAAAGATCAATATTTTTTTTACCTTTAAAATCTTTTTTTATCCAACCTTCAAGCCATTCATTAATACTTTGCACCATTAAATTTGAATCTGTGTATAATTTTACCTCGCATGGCTCTTTTAAAGCTTTCAAAGCTTGTATAATGGCCATTAACTCCATACGATTATTTGTTGTATTCTCACATGCCCCACTTTGTTCTTTTTGATGATTTTTATAAGTTAAAACATAAGCCCACCCTCCAAAACCAGGGTTATTTAAACACGAGCCGTCTGTATAAATTTCAATATTTTTCAAGCTTTTACCTCATAATAAATCTCACATTTTCCAAATTCATAACAAAATGGACAATGATAAAAAAACAAAGGACTTTGATTTTTGCAATTATTACACACATAAGTAAAGCTAAGATTAGCACTTAGCTTATTATCATTTAAAATTTTTAAAATTTTTAGTTTATGATTTTTAATAGGAATAGATTTTGTACTTAAATTTTTTGCATAAAAAAACTCATGGTATTTTTCATCTTCAAGATTAAGTGGGCTTTTGCACTCATTAAGCAAATCAATAACATTTTCAAATTTAGGCATTTGAGTAAGTTTATCTTTATAGTGTAAAAAACAAAATCTTAAAACATACTCATTATCTTTGCTAAAAATTAAAATTTCTTTAATCTTTTGCTCTTGCTCTTTAGAACTTGATTGAATTTTTAAAGCCTTTATCAAAGCTTTTTCTGCATATATATTTTCTCCAAGCTCAAACAAACATTCTAAAACATCTAAAACCTTATCATAATCTTTAAGTTTTAAATACACAATTTTTAAAAGTTTTAAGCTTTCTTTATTGCGTGCTTTGATTTTTAAAGCATTTAACAAAGCTTCTACACTACGCTCTAAAAATCCTGCTTTTAGATAAACTTGTGCTAATGAAAAAAAGATAAATTCTTTTTGGTTAGCCTCATTTGTCTTTTGCAAAGCTATAAGATAAATTCCCACAGCTTTTTCAAATTCACCACTTTTGGTAAAAATTTGAGCTAGGAAATTTAAATTTTCTATACTTAAATTGGCATTTTTTAAAATCTGCTGATGGGTAGAATTGATTTCAAATTTTTTTACAAAACGATCAAGCTTGCTTTTTTGATCTTTGCTTGCAAAAAACCGCCATATATAATGTGAGCTAGCAACGATAAAAATCAAAGCCGTCAAAACAATAAGACCGAATAAAGGATCGCGGTATTCTACAAAGAAAAAATCCATAATCTTGCAACTTAACTTTCAAATTTATAACAATTATAGCTAAATGCTTATATAATTTTCTTTAAGGTTTAAATATGATAGAACAAGCAAGTATAGAACAACTTTTACAAAAAACAGATATTGTTGATATTATAGCTCATTATGTTGAAGTAAAAAAACAAGGTTCAGGCTATGTATGCGTTTGTCCTTTCCATGATGATAAAAATCCTAGCATGCATATTAATTCTATTAAAGGATTTTATCATTGTTTTGCATGTAAAGCTGGGGGCAATGTTTTTAAATTTGTAATGGATTATGAGAAATTAAACTTTGTTGAAGCGGTAGAAAAGGTTGCTTCGTGGAGTAATTTTTCACTTACTTACACCTCACAAAAACAAGACAATAAAAAATCTATCACTCACATCTTACCTACTCTTAATGCTTTTTATAAACAAAATTTAACAAAAAACAAAGAAGCTTTAACTTATCTTTATAAAAGAGGTTTAAATGATGAGGATATTAGAACCTTTGAGCTAGGCTTTGCACCAAGTTCTAATGAAACACTAAGACTTTTACAAAATGAGCAAATCACTCAAGAAGAAGCCTTAGAGGTTGGCGCAATAAAACAAAATGAAAATGGTGCTTATGCAAGTTTTATCAACCGCATTACTTTTAGTATTTATGATCATAAAAATTTACTCATAGGCTTTGGTGGTAGAACTTTAGATGAAGCAAATATGGCAAAATATGTTAATTCACCTCAAAGCAAACTTTTTGATAAATCACGCGTTTTTTATGCACTCAATTTAGCAAAAGATACCATTTACAAACAAAAAGAAATGATAATTTGTGAAGGCTATATGGACGCCATAGCCTTTCATAAGGCAGGATTTAAAAATGCTGTAGCGGTTTTAGGAACAGCTTTAGGTGAAAATCACATACCTTTGATAAAAAGATTAGAGGCAAGAGTGATTTTGTGCTTTGATAATGATAATGCAGGACTTAATGCTGCCGTGCGTTCAGCACATTTACTAAGTTTAGCAAAAATTGATGGAAAAGTAGTTTTAATAGAAGGTGGGAAAGATCCGGCTGAACTAGTGGCCGCTCATCAAGAAAAATTGCTTTTTAATATTTTAGAAAAAGGTATAGAACTTGGAGAATTTTATATAAGAAATTTGATCACAAATTTTGATTTAAGCTCAGCACTTAGTAAGCAAAAGGCTTTAGAAGAGGTGCAAAAATATACTTTTAACCTTGAACCTTTAATAGCAAATTCCTACACTACCTTAGTAGCAAATCTTTTGGGTGTAAATATTAATGATATAAAACTTTCTAAAAATACTAGAAAAAATATAATTTTTTTTACTCCTACAAAACAAAATAAAATCAACAACATAAGCGAGTTGGAACTTTTGAAATTTTTATATGAAAATCAAAAAGCCATAGGACTTTTTAAACTTTTAAGCGCAAAAGAATATTTCTTACATAAAGATATTGCTAAGGCTATTTTAGAACAAAAAGACTTTAATGATCCTAGCATAAGAGAACTTTATGAGATCGAAAATATTAAAATTTTAAGCAATTTAGAAGAATTTTTATATGCTATTTGCAAAATTAATTTTGCTCATTTTAACAAATTAAAAAACTTAAATTTAAAACAAGCCTTTAAAAAGCAAATTTATAATTTGCTCAATCAAAATTTAGAAAAAATCAAAAAAAACTATCAAAATGATGAAAATTTTTTTAATCATTTAATGGAAGTTTTAAAAAATGTCCAATTTTTAGATGATGAGGGAAGTTTAGAATTATTTTTAAGTAGATTACAAAAAAATATAAAAGATAAAAAAGCAATTCATTATAACTTTGAAGAAGAAGTTTTTTAAATAAAAACTTACATAAAAATTAAAAAATATTCACTACAATATACCAAAAATTTCGAAAGGAAAAAATGAAAGCATTAGCACTTTTTAGTGGTGGCCTTGATTCTATGCTTGCTATAAAGCTTATAAGCTCTCAAGGCATAGAGGTAAAAGCTTTAAATATCAATATAGGCTTTGGTGGCACAAGCGATAAAAGCGAACTCATGGCAAAACGCGCTGCTATGGCAGGGGCTAGTTTTGAAATGATAGATGTAAAAAATGCATATTTGCAAGAAGTTTTATTTAATCCTCAATATGGTTATGGAAAACATTTTAACCCTTGTATAGATTGTCATGCTTTTATGTTTAAAACCGCTCTTTCTATGTTAAAAGATGAAAATGCAAGTTTTATCATCACAGGAGAAGTAGTTGGTCAACGCCCTATGAGTCAAAGAAATGATGCTATGGCCAAGGTTAAAAAACTAGCACTTGATGAAGAAGATTTAATCTTGCGTCCAATGTGCGCTAAAAATTTACCTTTAACTAAACCTGAGCGTGAGGGTTGGGTTGATAGAGAAAAGTTAGAAAACATAAGCGGAAGAAGTAGAAAAAGACAACTTGAACTAGCTTCCAAATTTGGTTTTGAAGATTTTGAAAGTCCAGGTGGTGGATGTTTGCTCACACTTGAGAGTTTTTCAAATAAAATCAAAGATTTTATTAAATTTGATAAAAATATACAAGTTAATGACGCTCAACTTTTAAAATATGGACGCCACTTAAGACTTCCAAATGGCTCTAAAATGATAGTAGGTAGAAATGAGCTAGAAAATCAATTTTTAAAAGAATTAAAAACTAAAAAATATGAAGAATTAAAACTCTTTGATTTAATCGGTGCTTATTCTTTGGTAGATGAAAATATCAATCCGCAAGATCTTGAACTTGCTCTAAGCATAGCACTAACTTATGCTAAAACTCAAAATAATACAAAATACAAAATAGGTTTTAAAGATAAAATTTTCCAAAGTATGGCTTTTGAAGATAAAAATAAAATTCAAGAGTATTTTATAAATTAAACTACCCTTAAAAAGGGTAGTTTTTTTAGAATTTCTTTCTTCTAACTTCTGCTACAATATCAGCCGACATAGAATCAACTTCATTTGCTACAGAATTAGTTGCATGTGCAATTTGTGAGTTTTCTTTAGTTAAACCATCTATTACTGAAACAGATTGATTAATTTGTGAAATTCCTAAAGCTTGCTCTTTAATACTCTCACCCATTTCATTAATAGATTGAACTAAGATATTAGTATTAGCTTCAATCTCACCTAAAGACTTTTGAGTTCTTTCTGCTAGATTTCTAACTTCATCAGCAACAACAGCAAAGCCACGACCATGTTCTCCTGCACGAGCTGCTTCAATAGCTGCATTTAATGCAAGTAGGTTAATTTGATCAGCAATATCTCTAATAACATCAGTTACATCTTTAATATCGCTACTTTGTTTAATAACCTCTTCAGTTCTTGCTGCTACTGCGTTCATAGAAGCACTCATTTCTTCAACAGCAGCTGCGCTTTCTTGTAAAGAATCAGCTTGTTTTTGTGCGCCATCATTAAGCTTTAAAACACTTTCTTTTAAAGCATCAGCTTTAGTTTGAAGCATTTCCCCTTGTTTTAATGAAGCTTGAAGCATTTTTCTTATTTCTTCTCCGACTGCATTAAGCGATTTTTCTATCTCACCATCAGCATACTCAAGCTTATCTGAAAAATCAAGATTTTTAAAACTTTTAAAAACTCTTTCTATTTCATTTAAATCTTTACCAATTTTCATTTGCATATCATCAAGCATTTTATTTAATACTTCTTTTAATTCCACAAGTTTTGGATTAACAGGATTCGCTTTTATTCTTTGAGTAAAATGTCCTTTTTCTATATCACAAGATACTTCTAAGATATTTTGCACAGTTATGTCATCTTTTTCTAAACAAGTATGTATATATTGAACATTATCATTAATCATTAATGCCATTTTTCCAAGTTCATCATTATATCTAGGAATTAAAACCTCAACGGTTGGAAGCTCATGATTTAAGTATCTAAAAAATTTCATTAAATGATCTTGAAGTCTTTGCACTCTTATAGAAACTATTCTTTTTACTGAAGTACCAATCACAACTACTATAACAATTATCGCTATAATAGAATTAATCAAAATAATATTTCTTAAATCCACAATAGAAGCATATACAGATTCATTTGGGACAATAGCCAACATAGCCCAATAAATTCCTGTATTTGGCCATATTTCAAATACTCTTATAGCACCATGATATTCACTACCATCATCTGCTTTATAATCAATAGCTCCTGCATGGATAGTTTTTTGTGCTTCTATTATATGAGCTGTATTTTTATTAACCTCTGTAATCTTTTTTGTAACAAATTCAGCATTTGGATGCGTAGCTATAACACCATTACTTGCTATTAAAATCCTTCTTGCTCCTTGATAAATAGATCTTGAAGAATCATTTAAAAAATCAGCCGTAGGTTTAAGATCAAAAAGCATACCAACAACACCTATAGCCTTTCCTTTTTTATCTGCAATAGGCGCAGCTACATGAACACCTAGAAATTTATTTCCATGTATGTTATACCATCTTGGTTCTCCAAAATATAACTTACCCCCCCCCCATCAAATTTTTTATAGCATTCGTTTTAGCAATCTCTTCACTTGCTGCTAAAGTTTGCATACCGCCAGCATTGTTAATATCTACATCTCTCATTAACACCATAAATTCATTATTATTTGAAAAATATTTTACATCAACACCCAAATTTTTATATGCAGTTCCGTCTTTTAAATAATAATAACCATAAGCTATATCTCCATTTGCGTCAATGGCTTCTCCGAGGATATTTTCTATCCTTTTTGGGTTTATAGCACCTTCTGAAATAAGATTGTTTAAAGTTCTTTGTGTACCAATAGTACTGACGAATAAAGACCTAATGCTCGCTTCAGCTTGATTTCCATAACGATGCACAGAAGCTGTGAGTGTATTTTCTATTTGTGTATTTAAAATAGCTGTGGATCTGTTTATAATCAAAAAAGATAAAATACTTAAGATTAAAACAACCGTTATAATAGCTATTGCAACTATTTTAGCACCAAGACTCCAATTACGCATTTTTTCTCCTTTAGTTAATAAATTATAAATTTTTATAATTATAAAAACTTTTCATTAAATAAAAATTAAAATTTATTAAAATATTAAATATTTTATAAACAATAAAAATTATCAAGTTAAAGCTAAAGAATTGAGTAGTTTTTACAAAGAAAAGAAGTTGAAGATTTATTTAAATGGATGAATGAAAATGCCAAATTACCTCGTTGGTTGAGCATAAATGGAATAGATTATGATGAAGCTTATGATAAAATTTTTCACACAAGTAAAAGCATAGATGAGTTTAAAGAAAAATACCTTGAGCTTCAAAATACATACTTTGTTGATTTTAGCAAAAAGATCAGTGAACCTCAGGAAACTTTAGAAAAAGACAAAGAAAAATCTTTCAAAACTATACAAGGTGAAAGTAAAAACAAAGAAACCTACAAAGATGATAATGCAAAAAAAATGAACTTATAAAAAACTTTTAAAAAATAAATTTAGCACAAGAGAAGAATTAGAAATTCTTTTTGGTATGAAATTTAATGATGATGTGGGAGAATTTAATCAATTTCTTTCTCAAAATATCACTCCAAAAATTATAGATATTAAAGTTTAAAAATATTTTTATAATATTAAAATATATTAAATTTTATAAAATCATTAGAACCATTTTCACTAATAACATTAATAACATATTTACCTTTTTTTAAATCTAAAGATAAACTTTCTTCTTTTCCTTCAAAAATCAATTCTTGATTTAAATACCAAAAAAGTTTTTCTTTTTTAGGGTTTATAAGTTTAACTAACAATTTTTGCTTACTTTTTAAATCTTTTGGCAAAATGATATTAAGATTATTTAGTGGATATATGATTTTTAAATTTTGATTAGAGCTTTGTAAATTTTGCTTTTCTTTTGCAAAAAATGCTTGTGCATTGGAAGGTAAATTTAATATAATCTTTTTCTTTGCATGGATGAAATTTTCATCTAAAGAATCAACTTCTTTATTTTTATACATAAAAACTTCTTTTAAAAATGGTGAAGTTCTTAAGACATTTGCACTTTGCGGGTAAAGCACTTCTTTAAAGTCAAATTTATAATCATATCTATATCCTGTTTGATTTTCAATTTTGATAGAAACTAAATCATTAGGTTTTTCAAATTCTAAATTAACTCTCTCAAGTAAGGCTAAAAGTTCAAAAAACAATTCCCCTGCTATGCTTACACCATATAAATTTACATTTGCCTCGCCATTAAAATTTCCAACCCACACTCCTAAAGTGTATTTTGGAGAAGTTCCTATAGCCCAGGCATCTTTTCTACCATAACTTGTGCCTGTTTTCCAAGAAATAATAGTATTAAAATCATATTGTCTTAAACCTGCTCTATCTAAATCCTTTAAGGTTTGTAAGGTTAAAAAGCTTGCTCCATCACTAATAAGCTTTTTATTTTCTTTAGTAAATGCATTTTCTTCATATAAAAGCTCTTTAAAATTTCCATAATTTCCAAGTCCTAGATAGATTTTTACCATATCTTCTAAACTAAATTCTTTTGTGCCCAAAATCAAAGAAAGTCCGTATTTTTTAAAATTTTCATCTTCAAAATCTAAAATATCTTTGAGCTTATAAAAAAACTTCTCATACCCATATTCTGCAAGTAAGCTTACAAAAGGAACATTAAGTGATTTTTGCAAAGATTCTTTTGCGCTAATAAAACCATGGTATTTTTTATTTGCATTTTGTGGAGCAAAGTTAGAAAAAAATGTAGGTACATCAAGCATTAAAGATTCAGGCACTATAAGTCCCTCATCTATGGCAAAAGCAAAAAGCAAAGGTTTTAAGGTTGAGCCCACACTACGCTTTGCTATCACCCCATCAACTTGACCAAAACTTGCAAAATCATAAAAATCATTAGAGCCTACATAAGCTAAAACTTTATTTGTTTTGGTATCTGCTAACAATATAGCTAGATTTTTTATGCCTTTTTGTTGTAGTTTATAAGAATATTCTTTAGCTTTTTCTTCAAATTTAATTTGAATTTTTTTATCTATACTAGAAACGATTTTTTCTTTATCCGCTAAAAGCCTACGCGCTAAATGTGGAGCTAAGTTTTTCCTTGTTTTAAAGCTAGGAAGTTTTTCAGCCTTTGCAAGAGTTAAAATATCTTTAGAAAAATATCCCTTTTCAAAAAGCCTATCAAGCAAAGCATTGCGTTTTTTTAAAAGTCTATCTTTGTTTTTTTCAAGATTAATTAAACCTGGATTATTAGGAAACACAGCAAGCAAGGCTGCTTCACTCCAAGTAAGATCTTTTAAATCTTTTTCAAAATAAAATAAACCCGCACTTGCAACACCTACTAAATTTCCTCCATAAGGAGCATTATTTAAATAAAGTCTTAAAATTTCTTCCTTATCATAAGCGCTTTCTAAAGCAAAAGCTTTGATGATTTCATTAAATTTATTAAAATATGTGCGTTTGTTTTGCTCTAGAAGTTTGATTGTTTGCATAGAAATTGTACTTGCGCCACTTCTTTTACTTGAAAAAATATTATTTTTAAAAGCCCTTATAATCGCTAAAAAATCTACTCCATAATGAGAATAAAAATTTTTGTCTTCATATAAAAGAACTGCGCTTTTTAATTTTTGCGGTATAAACTCACTCTCTAAATGCCATTGTTCGTTAGAATCTAAAAATACACTAAGAATTTCTTTATTTTTATCAAACAAAACCTTACTATAAGTGCATTTAAATAAATCCTTACTATCAAAGCTAAAATAAATTAAGCCTATGTAAAGACATAGACTTAAAAAGCATATTGCAAGGCTTATTTTGATTTTCACTGCACTACTTTAACTCTTTTACTCTCACTTAAAGCTCTATAAGCATTATCATACATTGCTTCAGCATAAGCTCCACTCAAAGTATAAACACCTGGAGTAACAGCACTTAATTTCACAAAAAATTCTCTTGACTCATCAGAGTATAAAGGAAAGAAATACATGATTTTATCATCTCTTATATCTACAAAATCATAATAAGAATTTTTCACAAAATCAGGAGTTTCATCATCTAAAAGATCATGTACTATCTCCCATCCACTTGGTAAAATTTGAGTTAAAGCTATATTAGAAGTGCCCGGATAATTTTTATTTGATATTTTTAATTTCATATAAAAAATTTGAGAGCTTTTTATAGCACTTTCATCTATTTCATTTCCATTTTCATCATAAAAACTTCTTTCTATATACATACGCTGCGCAAAAGGTTCGACAATACCTTTTTTAATTCCCTCTACTCCAAAATGCACATAAGTATCTTCTTTAGCTTCTATCAAAGCGCTGCCTTGATTAAACTCAAATTTAGAAAAACTTGCATTGAGCTTTTTACTCTCACCATTAATTTTTACACTTGCATTGATAGTTTTAGGATTTTCATCACTAAAGCTATTTGCCAAAGCATATAAAGCATAGCCTGTGCTTTGAGTGCTAAGCCAAGCTTGGCTTTCTAAAGTTTTTTTAATATCATCTAATAATTCATCATTATTTTTACCATAAATTATTTTATACGCATTTGCAATAATAGCTTCATCTCTTAGAAAAGATCCATAAGTATGAGTATAATTAGCTTTTTCATCAGGCTTTGTGCTTAAATTTTTAGCTATATTTAAAGCTACCTCATCAAAACCTGCTAATTTATAAGCTGCACTAAGTTGCCAAAGACTTACATTGTTTAAGCTTTGCAAATAAGTACTATCTTCATAAATAGCATTCATTATGCTTAAATTTGGATCTTTGGCTAAAGCTAAAAGATATAAAGAATTTATTCTAATTTCTTTATTTGTTTGAGCTTTTAAAACATAGTGTTTTTGATAATCAAGCCATGCTTTAAACATTCCCTCGCTCACATAATAGCCTCTTTCTTTGGCTAAAATCATAAACATACCCGCATAATTACTTCCCCATGCATCAGAATCTTTAAGTCCTTGCCAATAAGCAAAGCCACCATTAGCGGTTTGAAAATTTACGTATTTACTTAACAATACATTGATATTGTTAATATTTTTTTGTTCATTTGCCCCTTGATCAAGTTTTTGCAAAAAGAGTTGCGGTAAAACTGCTGAAGTACTTTGCTCTATACATCCATAAGGATAATTTTGCAAGTATTTTAATCTATGATTTATATTTAAAATAGGCTTAGAACTCACACTTAAAAACGCCACTGGATTGATATAATCTTGTGTGATTTTAAACTCCATAGAAGTATTTGCAGGAATTTTAAAAGATTTTCCCTCATAAGTAATCGTATTTAGTGCTTTTATGTCAATTTGAGTATTTTGAGTATAGGTGTAATCTTTTGCATTTAAACTTAACTCTATTTCTTCCACCCCAAGCTTGCTTGAATTTACTCTTGTGTTAATATAAATATCTTTTGTTTTTTCATTACCAAAATCAATTAAAATTTCATCTTTTTCAAAATTTATGAGTGAATTTTTTGTTTTTAGTTTAAGTTTTGCATTTTTTACATCATCATCTACTTTAAATACCTGCACCAAAAGCTTAAACTCATCATCAAGCCTTAAAGCCCTTGGCAAAGTTTCAAGCATTACAGCAGGTGCGCTAACTTGGATATCTTTAGAAGCACTGCCAAAACCCGCTAAGTTGTTCGCCACTACCATAACTCTAACCGAACCTAGATACGAAGGCATATTAAATTTTAATTTTGCATAACCATTTTCATCACTTTGTACTGGCTCTTGAAACAACACAACAGGTTTAAATCGTCTTGCTTTTTCATCGTTTTTACTTTTATTTGCCCTACTTTCTAAGAAAACATCACCACCTGTAGTTAATACCTTGGAAGCATTAGAAATATTTTTAGCAATGATTTTATCATAGGTATCATATATGCTCATGTTAAAGCGAATTTTTTGATAAAAATATCCCCAAATATCTGGAGTTTTAAAAGCATTCACATCAAGCAAACCCTCATCTACAATAGCTATGGTATAAGTATAACTTTGCTTGTTTTTACTTTGAATTTCTACTTCAAAATCTTGTTTTGGCATGATTTTATCCGGTACTTTTAAATCAAGCTCGATTTTACTTTGTTCATCTACTACATTCAAAGGCACTACACCAAAAAGTCTTAAGGCTCTATCGTTAGTGTATTGATTATAATCTTGAAGCAAAATCACACTCACATACACATTTGGCTTATATTCTTTAAGAATAGGAATTTCAACCTTTGTAATATCTTCATGCGTATCTATCACAAAGCGTTTTAAAACCTTTACATTATCATTTAAAGTAACGATGGCTTTTGCACCCTTAACACTTTCAAATTCAATAAAAGCTGTTTCGTTTGGTTTGTATTCTTTTTTATCGCTTTTTATTTTTAAAGAACTCACTATATCAGCATTACTTGGCGCACCAAAACTACTAATATAAAAAAACTCTCCTGCGCTTGTTTTACTTTGTGTATCTTCAAGCTCTATAAACATTTCACCATGGTATTCTTTGGGATCAAATTCTATTTTAACCGGTTTATCTTTACTTAAAATAGTTCCTTGGGTAATGATTTGTGTGTTTTTATCTTTTTTGAGTGATTTTAAAAAATCATCATAATTATCATAATCCCACCACCAAGAATAATCATTTGCATAAATAGTATATTTAATCTCCCTATTTGCTATCAAATTCTCATCTAAATCACTCACAATAGCTTCAAAATTAATTGTAGAACCCGAGCTTAAATAGTGATTTTTTAAACGCTTAATACCCACAAAATACTCATGTAATATCACTTGTGAATTCACAAGCGCTTCAACCGATCTTGAACCTTTTTCAAAAACCCTAGCCCTTATGTTAGCTTCAAGATTATATGGAGTATTTTTAAAAAAATCTTTTAAAGCAAATTCTTGCTTTACAAAGCCACTTTCATCTAAAATGCCTTTTAAATTATCTTGATATTTTTGCACTAAAACACTAGGATTTGAAAAAATATATTCTGGATATTTTGAATTTTTATATTCTTTTTTACTTACAAATAAATCAGCTTGATATTGTAAATTACTTGCTGGTGTTCCAAAAAGATATTTTGAGCTAATATTAAAATCTAATTTTTCATTTTCTTTTATACTTTTTGGAGCTTGTATAGATACTTTTATACGATTTGGCACTATATTTTGCACTAAAATTTCTTTATCAAAAATAGCATTTGCAAATTCTACTCTAGCTAAATACACTCCACTTAAAGCTTGTTGATCAAGTGAAATCTTTTTATAAAAAGTTCCATTGCTCAAAGGATCAAGTTTAATTTTATCTAAAAACTTTTTGTTGCGTGGATCAAAAAAACTCAAGAATATAGGGTGATTAACAGCTCCTTTATCATTTCTTGCAACCATAGTTAAATGTATATCATCACCTGGTCTATAAACCCCTCTTTCTGTGTAAATAAACACTTTGTTTTGAGAATTTTGCTCTAAACCGTCTACATCAAAACCATCATATAATAAAGGCGAACTTAAGCGTAAAATAGAAGCTTGCTTATCTTTTGAAGCAATGATAAATAAAGCTCTTGACTCATCAATATCATCAAAAACAGCCAAACCATTATCATCGCTTGTCTTAGAAGCTAAAATTTGATTGCTTTTGCTAATTATATCAACCCTAACCCCACCTAAAGCCTTTTGTGTGGTAAAATCTCTTACATCGACAAAAAGTTTTTTATTTAAATTTTGAGCAATTAAAGCTATATCTGAGAAAATCAAATTTTTACTAATCTTTGCTTTTTGATCAAAAAATCTTTGCTTTTTCCAACTCTCCATACTCTCATCAAAAACATAATCAATATCTTCTTCTTTAAAATAAAGTTTGACTATAAACACACCACTTAAATCTTTTAAACCATCTAAAACTATCTCATTTTCTTGCCATTGATTTTTAATATTTTTAATATCAAAGTCTTTTTTTAATACTACTTCACTAGTATAATCACTCTCTGAAAAAATATCGCTATCATAATCACTTAAATTTTTAGCACCTTGAAGATTTTTATATCTTAAATATTCACTTAAATTATTTGAAAATACCTGATGAACTTCTAAATGGATCTTTTTAATATTTAAACTTTTAAAAGCTATTTTTTTACTCGCTTTGCTAGATAAAAATACCCCTTGATTTGTAAAACTTATAGCAGGCTCATAGTCTTTTAAGCTCACTTGAGTTTTATAGCTTTCTTTTGTACTAATTCCATCAGCGCTTTTAATCCCTTGAGCAAGTTGAATTTCATAAGTTTTATTTGGAGTAAAATTTCCTGTGAGCTTGATTTTATTCCCAAATACCAATGCTTTAAAATCTACTTTGGGTGTAATAAAAATCAACTCTTTTAAATTTTGATCTTGCGAAATACTTTGAGAAAAAAGTAATTCTATGTTTTTATTGATTATATTTGCATTTTGAAATACAAATTCGTTCTTTGCAAGTAAAATATATTCTAAATCTATATTTTTCTCTAAACCTAAAATTTCTTTATCAAAAACTACTTTTATATTAGTGTTTGTATTTTTAATTTTTAATGGCTTAGAATACACACTTGCTATATCATCTTGGATGATAATTTTATCTATTTGAATTTCTTTTTCTTGTGCATTAATTTTTACAGCTTTTAACAACTCATCTTTATCAAAAGCATAAAAACTTTGAACATTTAAAATCAACACACTCTCATCATTTGATATATTTTGAAAATATCCTTTGACATCTAGTTTTTCAAAAGGAGTTTTTACTTTTAATTGTATTTTTTCATCAGCTACAATATCACTTAAGTCTATAAAAATATCATAATTTTGATTTGCTTTTAAAGAAGTGTATATGTTTAATCTTGTGGAAGTTTCAAGTTCATACTTTGCTTTTATTTTTTGATTATTAATAACAATTTCTCTTTCTTTTACAACACCTATGTTTTCTGTAATGATATTGGTATTAAATTCTATAAAAATACTATGCGTATTTTCATTAAAACCATAAGATCTTATAATAGAATTCTTATCTTCATTTTTAGAACATGCAAACAACAAGCTTGCAAGCAAAAAAATAAAAAAATAATGTAAAAATCCTTTCATGGGTATCCTCTTTTTGGTAAATTTTTCAAATTATATCTAAATTCACTCTTGCTTCACTCAAAAAATTATATAATTCTTACATAAAAATAAAGGAGAAAAAATGAAAAAGAAAATCGCTGCATTATTAACAACTTTAAGTCTTTCAAGTCTTGCTTATGCAGATGGAATTTATGGTGTTATAGTAGATGTAAATGATGGTGCAAAAACTATTTTAATCGATACCACCTATGGAGAAAAAATGAATATAAAAATTCTACCAAATACAGAAATTGACATGGATGATTGTGGTATTTTTGGTATGGATAAATATGGCACTTTTAGAGATTTAAAAGTAGGAACTTTTATAGAAGCTGAAGTTTTCCATGGCTATACTCAAACAACACCAAATCCACAAACGCCAAATCAAGTTCAAAATATAACCGCTAAAGAAATTAAAATAGAATGCAAAAAAAGAGCTTATTAAGCAAAATAACTCCTAAAAAGGAGTTATTTTGATGCGTTTTTTTCTTGTATTAATTTGCATTAGCACTTTTGCATTTGCTTATAAAATTCAAGGTATTTTAAAAAACACTACTACACATACAATAAGTATTCAAACAAGTTTTGATAATAACTTAATTATTACCATTTTACCCCAAACACATATAGATATTTATAACTGCGGAATTTTTGGTAGCAATAAAAAACAAGCCAATGTGCAAGATCTAAAAAAAGGAAGTCTTGTTAAAGTTAAAGGCAGTAAAAATGGAAGCATTATCATTGCTGAAAAAATTATAGTAGAGTGTGATGATCAAAGAAGAGCTTATTAAGATAATAACTCTTCTTTATCGTCTTTATTGATTTTTTCTATATAAAGACTTTGTGAAGGAAATGCAAAACTTAGTTTATTTCTTTCGACAATCTTCATTAATTCAAGTAAAATACTTTGTCGTGCTTCTCTAAAACCTGCAGCATCAACTGCTTTAGTATAAAAATATACTTCTATATCAATAGAACTTGCGTTAAAGCCACTCACAGCCACATAAGTATTATTTTTATATCCTTCTAAATCATTCACTGAAACTAAATTTTGTCTATATCTAGCGCGGGTTCCACCATGATTTAGCGCACTATCATCAACTTGAGCTATCAAAGGACTAGTAGCTAATAAATATCTTATATCTTCTACACATTGCTCAAGTTGTTCAGGTCTTGCATCATAAGTTACACCTATAAATAATTTTACATGGCGTCCTATTTTTCTTTTACTCCAATTTTTTATATTAGTTCCCATAATAGTTGAATTTGGTAAAAATACCAAAGAATTATCAAAAGTTCTAATAGTAGTTTTTCTAAGCCCAATTTCTACTATAGTTCCTTCTATACCTGAAATTTCAACCCAATCGCCTTGATTAAAGCTGTTATCAAAAAGCAAAAGCACAGAAGCAAAGAAATTTGCAATAATATCCTTAGCTGCCAATGCCACAGCCAAACCACCAATACCTAAAGATGCAATCAATGCTGAAATATTAAATCCTAAATGTGATAAAACAAATAAAACAGCTATTACTATAATAATAAAATATAAAATTTTAATAATTAAATTAACCACTTCGCGTTTGCCACTTTTTTCAGCAAGCTTTGCCACAATTACCATACCATAACTATCAAAAATATTTATCACAAGCCAAGCAGTTAAAATAACATAAACAATTGATAAAATATTACTAATTCTTATATCTACAGGTGCAGGATAGTAAAAAATAGTAAAACAAATTCCAATAGCATAAGCAAACAAAAACCAACCCACTGGTCCTTGGAGCTTTTCTAAAAAGTGAGTTTTTATTTCTACATTTTCTGAATTTTTTCCAAATAAATGTATCAATACAAAATACAAAATTTTTGCAAGATAAAATTTCAAAGAATAAAACAAAACAATGACAATAATAGAAATAACTATTTTTCCAACATTTACACTACTAATAGAGGTTTGTTTATTAATATAATTAATGGCATTTTGCAAACCCAAGCCCGTAAATAAAAAATTAGTTTCAAGCAAATTTGCATTATTTCTTAGATATACCAAAATTTCATTATATGACTTGATGGTATTTCTTAAATTATTTTCACTAAGCTCCAAAGTTCTAAGTTGAGTAATATCATTAATTTTCTCTTTATCTAAAGCAAAATTAAAAACTATATCTTCTTTTAATGAGTCAATGCTTTCATCAATAATTTTTTTTATTTTTTGACTTTGAGCACCTTCGATAAAAACTTTTTCTAATTCAAATATACAAAGATAAAAATGTTCTGCAGAGGTTAAATTTAAAAGTTTGATTTTATTATCCACATAATCATAATATCTTTTTTTAGCTTGGGCATTTTCAACACTTTTTTGTAAAGCATTCTTAGTTTTTAAAAAATCTTTTGCTTCTTTATCATCAATCTTTTGAGATACCATTTTTAAAGGTAAAGTAGTCAAAAGAGCTGTTTTTTGTTTTTCTATTTCTTTGATATTATCTTGAAATTCGGTGCTATTTGTATCACCGGTTTTAAAACTTTCCAAAAGTAAATTAAGCTCTATATAATCTTGCACCAAAGCAAAAATACTATTCTTATCCTCTAAAGCATTTTTTTCCTGTGCATTCAAAGTGCTGATAAATAAAAATAATAAAATAATATTAACAATCTTTTTCATACTTTTTTCACCCTCTCTTGTATTAAAACAAAATTTTCAAAATTAAAATCATACTCATAAATTTCACCCGTTTCTATGATGTAATACCAAGCATGAAGTTCTATTTCTTTTTTATTTAAAGCTTCTTCTATACCTGGATAGGTTAATAAATTTTGTAAAGAATTAACCAAGTTCATTTTTTCAGTCATCCAAGATCGCATGGCTAAATCACTGCCTGCAACTTTTAAAACCTTATTTTTAATAGGCTCGAGCAAGGTAAGCCATTTTCTCACATTCGGCATACTCTTTAGCTCATTTTCATTTGCATATAAAGCCGCACAGCCACCACAATTACTATGTCCACAAACTATGATATTTTTTATATGTAAAGAACTAAAAGCATACTCAATAGCTGAAGTAGTTGCCAAAAAATCATCTCCTACTCTATAAGGTGGAACTATATTGCCTATATTTCTTACAACAAAAAGCTCTCCTGGACCTGTATTAGTAATTAAATTTGGTATAACTCTTGAATCAGCACATCCTATAAAAAGCGTGTGGGGATTTTGTTTATTTTTTAAACTTTCAAAAAGTTCTGCATGCTCTTTAAAATCTTCTTGCATAAATTTTAAAGCACCCTCGATCAAGTCTTTCAAAAAAAGTCCTTTTTTGCATTTTAATAAAGCATTATACTAAATTATTTTTACTTAAAATAAATCTATAAATTTATTTTTTGTTATATTTTTATACAATTTTAATCTTTTATTTATCTTTTTTTTGTAAATTTTAATTTTTAAAAATTATTGGAGGATTTTAATGAGTCTTTATGATAGAGATTATTCTAACTCTAAAACTCAAGAATTTGAAGGTTATGCTAGAAGTGATTTGAGCATTTTTATAAAACAAACTTATCAGCTTTTTGCTGCTTCATTATTAGCTGCAACAGCAGGTGCTTACATAGGAATTTTTGCCTTAGCACATTTATTTGCACAATCTCAAGCAACTTTTTGGATTTTATTTATCGTAGAAATTGGCTTGTTATTTGCATTACAATGGAAAAAAAGAGAAGCTCCGCTTAATTTAGTTTTACTTTTTGCCTTTACTTTTGTTTCAGGACTTACTTTAACACCACTTTTATATTCTGTTTTAGCACTTCCTGCAGGAGCTAGCATTATCGCTCAAGCTTTTGCTTTAACAACAGTGGCTTTTGGTGCTTTAAGCGTTTTTGCTATGAATACAAAAAGAGATTTTACTATGATGGGAAAAATGCTTTTTATAGCTTTAATTGTTATCGTAGTAGCTTCTTTAATTAATATCTTTTTTCAAAGTTCACTTTTAAGCTTAGCAATTTCTGGTATTGGTGCAATTTTATTTTCTTTTTACATTCTTTATGATACTCAAAACATCATTAGAGGAAATTATGAAACACCAATCGAAGGTGCAGTTGCGCTTTATCTTGATTTTATCAATCTTTTCATCTCTCTTCTTAATATTTTAAGAAGCTTTAATAGCAGATAAAAATTTGCGAGAATTTTTCTCGCAAATTTTCTTTACCTCTTTCAAGTTTTTATCAAACTTTTTAAGTTAAAATACTCATTTTATTTTCAATAAGGAAAATTCATGACTACTCTTTTAATTATTTTGCAATTTGCAATTGTTGTGATTATTTGTATTGCTGTTTTATTACAAAAAAGCTCAAGCATAGGACTTGGAGCATATAGCGGAAGTAATGAAAGCTTGTTTGGAGCAAAGGGTCCTGCAGGGTTTTTAGCTAAATTTACTTTTGTGATGGGTGTTTTACTTATCGCTAATACAATTGCTCTAAGTTATATGTATAATAATGCTAATTCTAACTCACTTGCTGAAAAAGCAGAACAAATTTTACCAAAGGCACCTGAAACAAACACAACTAGCATTCCAGTTGCACCAAGTGCTCCAATTAGCGAAAGTAATACTAGCAAATAAAAAAAGGAAATACCATGCTAAATGAAATTTATACCAAGCAAAAACAACAATCAGACAAAAGCTTAGAGGCCTTAAAAAAAGATTTTACTACCATAAGAACTGGCAAAGTAAATATAAATATACTTGATCATATTCATGTAGATTATTATGGTAGTGCAACTCCATTAAATCAAGTAGCAACAGTTTTAGCAACTGATGCTTCAACTATTAGCATTACTCCTTGGGAAAAATCAATGCTAAAATCTATAGAAAGTGCTATAGCTGCGGCAAACATTGGAGTAAATCCAAATAATGATGGTGAAAGTGTTAAATTATTTTTTCCTCCTATGACAAGAGAACAAAGAGAAGAAAATGCTAAAAATGCTAAAGCTATGGGTGAAAAGGCTAAAGTTGCTATTAGAAATATTAGAAAAGATGCAAATGATGCAGTAAAAAAACTAGAAAAAGATAAAGCAATCTCAGAAGATGAAGCTAAAAAAGCTTATGATGAAGTACAAAAACAAACCGATAATTATACAGCAAAAGTAGATGAGTTAGTTAAAAACAAAGAAGCGGAACTTTTAAAGGTTTAAAAATGAACTTAGAACAAATTTATAAAGATTGTGGAGCATACCTACAAGGACATTTTTTACTTAGCTCAGGGAAACACTCTGAGTTTTACCTTCAAAGTGCTAAAGTTTTAGAAAATCCAAAACTAGCAGGTGAGCTTTGTGATGAGCTTGCGAAAGTTATTGCTAGTTTTAATATTGAATTTGATAGTATTTGCTCGCCTGCCTTGGGTGGAATTTTAGCAGGTTATGAACTTGCTAGAGCTTGCAACAAACGCTTTATTTTCACTGAACGCGTAGAAGGAGTGATGAGTCTTAGACGCGGTTTTGAAGTAAAAAAAGGTGAAAAATTTATCGTTTGTGAAGATATTATTACAACAGGTGGCTCAGCACTTGAGAGTGCAAAAATCATCGAGAATTTAGGTGGAGAAGTAGTAGGTTTTGCAGCTTTAGCAAATCGTGGTTTTTGTGCTGTAAAAAATTTAAACAATCCAAGAAAAGAAAATGCAAAATTACCACAAAATTTACCACTTTTTGCACTAGGAAATTTTGAATTTGATATTTATGATGCAAATACTTGCCCACTTTGTGAAAAAGGCACTAAAGCTATCAAACCTGGTAGTCGTGGTAACTAATGAAAACTAAAGCAAAAATAGCCACTCGCTTTTTAAGATTTAAAGCCTTTTTGATTGATCTATTTTTGCTTTATGTGCCCATTTTGTATTTGTTTTATTTTACTCTTGGCTCTAAAGAAGCTTTTTTAAACAATCAACTTATAATTTTTTTGTGCCCATTGCTTTTTGGATTTTTACAAGCATTATTTTTAGTAAAAAAAGCTCAAAGTCCTGGACTTAAAGCTTATGATTTATACTTGATTGATATTAAAAATGGACACAAACTTAATTTTTTTAGAATAATCCTACGCTATGTAATTTTCATTATAAGCTTTGGCTTGTTGATTGGCTTTTTGGTAAGCTTTTTAAGAAAAGATACCTTAGCCTTGCATGATATTTTAAGCCAAAGCGCTATTGTAACAAAGGTGGAAAAATGAATAGAAAAAGAATTTATAATCCAAAATCAAATGAAACTTTAAATGATAGAAAAGTATTTAACGGCAACCCACATGGTATTTTAAATTTTACTAAAGCAAAATACACATGGGCTTTAAAACTTTGGGATTTAATGGAAGCAAATACTTGGTTTCCAAAAGAAGTAGATACAACAAAAGATGCACTAGATTATCGTTGCAATCTAACCGTAGCAGAAAAAAGAATGTATGATCTAGTTTGGTCTCAACTTATCTCAATGGATAGTTTTCAAACAAACAATCTTGCTGATAATATCAACCCTTATATCACAGCACCTGAAATCAATGCGGTTTTAGCAAGACAAGCTTATGAAGAAGCAAATCACTCAAAATCTTATGCAGTGATGGTTGAAGCAATCTGTGAAAATACAGACTTAATTTATGAAATGGAAAAACACGATGAGACTTTAAGAGAAAAAAATGATTTCATTTCAAGTATTTATGAAGAATTAGCTGGCGAAGTAGATGATAATAAACTTTTACTTGCAATGGTAGCAAATCAAATTCTAGAAGGAGTGTATTTTTATAGTGGTTTTACTGCTATTTATGCTTTAGCGCGTGCAGGAAAAATGCTAGGTTCAGCACAAATGATACGCTTTATACAAAGAGATGAAATTACTCATTTATTATTATTTCAAAATATGATTAATTCTGTGCGTAAAGAAAGACCTGATTTGTTTAATGATATCAATATAAACAAAATTTATGATATGTTTAAAAAAGCAGGTGAACTTGAGATCAAATGGGGTAAATACATCACTCAAAATCAAATCATGGGTTTTACAGACGATATTATAGAAGAATACATTCACTATCTTGTTGATCAAAGACTAATAGCTATTAATCTTGATAAAATTTATAATGCAAAACATCCTATTAAATGGGTAGATGATTTTTCTAAATTTAATGATCAAAAAAGCAATTTCTTTGAAAGCAAGGTTACAAACTATTCTAAAGGGAGTTTGAGTTTTGATGACTTTTAAGTCACAAAACTACCCATATTTTACATTTTTTTAAACTAAAATTCTCTTTTTATTTAATATTTTATTTTTATTTATTTCATTATTGTAAAATCCGCCATTTTATTTTATTAGTAAAGGGGTAATTATGGAGTTTTTAGAACTTTTGCTAGTCTTTATTGCCATAGTTCTCATGATAATTAAGCCTGAAAAAGAAAAACTAGCTTTTTCTATACTTGTAATTTCATGGGCTATTATGGTATTTGACTATTTAGGTCGCAAATCAGGCGCAATCTTAGGCCTAATGAATCTATAAGGTGGCAAATATGTGTGATATTAACAAAACTAAATTTTTTTATTTTTTAATGTGCTTGGCAGGTTTTTTAATCATTTTAATGCCTGTTGGAATTGCAAATTTGATTTTTGGTTATATGCTAGGTGATAGCCCTTGTACTTCTTGTTGGGGCCAAAGAGAATCAATGATTTTCATTGGTGTTGCAGCTTTATTTATTGTGCGTTATGGTATGAAAGGTAAGTTCTTAGCTTTTCTTTTAATTGCAACTGCATTTGGTTTATGGCAATCATTTAATCATATAAGCGGACATGCACATCGTGATCTTGATCAAGGTTTTGGTTTGCCTATTTTTGGTTTGCATACTTATTTTTGGGCTGAAGTAGTATTTTGGGCTGTAGTTTTATTACTTGGTGTAATTTTTGCTTTTGCTCCAAAATTTGGCTCCTTTGAAAAAGAAATGGAAGGAGTTAGTTTTAGAAAATTAACTAAATTTAACCTAGCTGCTATGGTTATTGTTGCTTTTATCGTAGCTTCAAATGTCTTCCAAGCTTTCGTAAGCACTGGTCCTATCCCATATAGCGGACAAGGTGATCCAGTTCGTTTTAGTTTAAATCCAAAATATATTATTTGGGATGATTCAGGCTGGAATAAAAGTTGGAAAAGCATTTCTTTCTTAGGAAAACGCGATGTTAAAGAACCTGATTTTGCTTTTGCTCCTGCTAATGAAAAACTAGGTATTGAATTTGATAATAATATCAGTAATGCTCCATTTGCAAATATCGATGATAATCTAAAAATCGTAAATGAAACAAAAATTGATTTTCCTAAAGCTATCAATACACTTGATTATATCAATGGAGAGTATGTCGCAAGTTCAAAATGGGAAGTATTTTTCCTAGATGATAATTTTAGCACTAAAACAGATTTTCTATTAGACCCATATTTTTCAGCCACAATTAATCCTATCATAGGAATTATTCCTTATTTGGACAACAAATACATCTTAATGGGCTCTAATAAAACTTTCTTAAGATTTGCTCAAAATCCTAATGCAGATGAAGCTTTACAATATGCTGATTTTATTAGAGGGGCAAATAATTTTGAAGGACAAGGTGAAAACCTTGGTCGTGGTAGAATTGACACAGTTAGAGCTAAATTCCATCATATTTTAAGCACAACTACTGATGGAAAATACATGTATCTTGCTACCGTTCCAAACAATAAGGATGCTAAAACTTTTGTAATTTCTAAAATTTCTTTAGCAGATAGAGTTCTTTCAGCTGAATTTACTCCTAAAGCTGAGTTAAAAGAAGGAAAAACTTTGGGCGATCTTTATATAACTTCAATGGCTTTTAAAAATGGTAAAATTTATGCATTAAGTAAAAAGCATAATGTTATTGCTGTAATTGATCTAGACAAAGAAGAAGTTGTAAAAACTATTTCGTATCCAGAAAATATAACTAACGCAAGAAGCTTATTCTTCAAAGATGGTAAAATGCACATCTTATCTTATCAAGATGGATCAAACATCCTTTATACACTTGATTAATCTTAAGGCGTTTTTACGCCTTAAGGATTTTAAAGCTAGATAAATAAAATTTAAGATAAAATAACACTTTTTATCAAGGAGTGCTTATTGATTCATATATTTGAACAAAAACAATGTCAAACTATGGCAGAAGAAATTCGCAAAAACACTTTCATTAATGAAGAATTATTTGAAGCTTTTTGTTCTACTCCAAGAGAAATTTTTTCACCTTTAAAAATGCATGCTTATAGACTTGATGCACTTCCTTTAATGGGTAATCAATGGATAAGCTCACCTTTAACTGTGGCCAAAATGACTATGGCACTTGATTTTAAAGAAGCTGATAGTGTTTTAGAAATAGGTTGTGGTAGTGGATATCAAGCTGCGATTTTAAGTAAGCTTATTAGAAGAGTTTTTACCATAGAACGCATCGAAAAACTTGCAATTAGTGCTATAGAAAAATTTAAAAAACTAAACTATGCTAATATTCATGTAAAATTTGATGATGGGCAAAATGGCTGGAAAAATTATGCACCTTATGATAGAATTTTACTCTCAGCTTATATAGAGCATATTCCAAATGTATTATTTGATCAACTTGAAAATAACGGAATTTTGGTAGCTCCTTTACTTATAGGAAATCAACAATTCATCACTAAATTTACCAAAAAAGATGGCGAGATTAGCAAAGAAGTTTTAGATGAATGTCTTTTTGTGCCTATTAAAGATGGTAAAGAATAATCTTGCTAATTTTTAAGATAAATATTTAATTTTAATATAATTATTTTTAAACATAAGCTTCTTGTAGGATTTATTTTTTTATAATTATATTAAAAAAGGAATATTATGAGTTTTAAAAGAATACTTTTTGGTTTATTTACTACTAGCATGCTTTTTGCCTATGAGCAAATGCCTCAAAATGCCTCACATGGAAATTTCATAGACAAAGACAAATGGAAAAATTTAGATAAAAACTGGATTTACTGTGAAAGTGGTTTAAATCAAGATTTCATCAATATAAACAGTAAAAAGGCTACAAACAAAAATCATTCTTTAGAATTTAACTACTCAAATGATTCTTTTGGCTTAATAAATGATGGTTATACCATAAAAATGCATTTTGAAAGCAATGGAAGCCATATCGTGCTAGATAATACAGCTTATAATTTATCTCATTTTCACTTCCATAGTCCATCAAAAATTTCTATTGATAAAAAGTCTTATCTTTTAGAAATTCATTTTAGTCATGTAAGTCAAAAAGGAGATATAGCAGTAGTTGCGCTGTTTTTACAAGAAGGTATGGAAAATCCTTTTATTAAAAAAATCATCCGTGCTTTTCCTAAAAAAGAAGGCGATAAACTTTATGTTCAAGGCTTAAGTGCTAATGAATTATTGCCAAACAATCTTCAATCTTTTTATATCTTTAAAAATAAACTCAACAAGCCTTGTAATCAAAAAATCACTTGGATAGTTTTAAAAGACATAAGCTATGCCTCTAAAGAGCAAATCCAAACTATACAAAATTTAATGGGAAAAAATGAGAATTTAAAAATACAAGAAATTAATAATTTAGAACAAAATGATTAAGTAAGCTAAACTTAATCATGTATAAAAGCTTGAATTTTTTCTAAATTAGCTCTAAAAAGTTTAAAATTTAACTCGCTTGAAATTTTTAAATCAGCAAAAAAAGGATTTTTCAAACTAGCTATGAGCAAATAATCATCTTTTTTCAAAACTCTTTGTGTAGAAAATTCTTTATCCTTTACTTTTTCAAAAATACTTTCATTTGACTTAATATCTTCTTTTAATTTCTTACTATAAAGCAAAATTCCACAAAAGAAATTCCCAAATTCATCTTTAAATTTCACATCATAAAGAATAAAATCATCAAAAATAAAAGAATTTTGAGAATGATAAGTTTTTAAAGAAAAATCAAAAGTAATTTTTTCAAAATCTTTTTGATCAAAGCCTTGTTTGTCAAATTTAGCATTGTTTTGCTTTAAAAATTCTTCACACATTTTAAATACAAGCTCATTGCGTCCCCACATAAGCTTTCTTCCTAAAATTCTAAAAAACAAAACTCCTGCTAAAACAGCAAAAAACAAAGCTATAATCACATCCTTGCTAAATTGAAAAGCAAGAAAAAATATAACCAAAGCTTCAGCAAATGCTAAAATTTGTAAAGCTTTGAGTCTTTTATTTAAAGCTTGTCTTATGGCTTCAAAATCCATTAAGACTTAGCCTTTTCCATTCTTTTTCTTTGAGTAGGATCAAGATATCTTTTTCTAACTCTAATATTTTGTGGAGTAACCTCTACAAGTTCATCTTCTTCTATCCACTCTAATGCTCTTTCAAGGCTTAATTTTCTAGGTGGTACAAGCTTAATCGCATCATCGCTTCCACTTGCTCTAACATTAGTTAAATTTTTACCTTTAATAGGATTAACATCTAAATCATTTGGGCGTGAATGCTCACCTATAATCATACCTGTATATACTTTTGTTTGAGGATCGATAAACAACACCCCTCTATCTTGTAAGTTAAATAAAGAATACCCTAGTGCAACACCATTTTCCATAGAAATTAACGCGCCATTATTTCTTTTTTCAACTGCTCCACTAAATGGACGAAACTCTAAAAAGCTATGGTTCATAACACCCTCGCCTTTAGTATCTGTTAAAAATTGTGATCTAAATCCTATAAGCCCACGCGCAGGAATTTCAAACTCAAGTCTTGTTTGACCATCTCCAGTTGGTGTCATAGTTTTCATTTCAGCTTTTCTTTTACCTAGTTTTTCAATCACTACTCCGGTAAAATCATCAGGCACATCAATCACTAAATGCTCAAACGGCTCTGTTTTAACACCATCTTCTACCTTAACGATAACTTCAGGTCTTCCCATACAAAACTCAAAACCTTCTCTACGCATATTTTCAGCTAAAATAGTTATTTGAAGTTCACCTCTTCCACTTACTTTAAATTTACCCTCACCTGTGCTTTCATATTTCATAGCAATATTAGTTTTCATCTCAGCTTCTAAGCGTTCTGCGATTTTATTTGAAGTTACATGCTTGCCTTCAGTACCCGCTAAAGGACCATCATTTACTGAAAATACTATACTTAAAGTTGGTTCTTCTATATGTAAAGGATCAAGTGGCATAGGGTTGTTTGGATCTACAACGCTATCTCCTACATCTAAAGCTTCAAAACCTGCAATCGCTACAATATCGCCTGTCCCTGCTTCTTCAATATCCATTTTTTCTAGACCCATAAAACCAATAAGTTTTGAAATTCTTCCATTGATTTTAGAACCATCCGCCTTAGCAAGCATTACATTTTGATTTTTCTTTACTTTACCATTAAAAATTCTTGCAATTCCTATTTTACCAACGAAATTATCATAACCTAGAGTAAAAACTTGAAGCTGTAAAGGGTTTTCATCGCTACCACTTGGAGCAGGTACGCGCTCAAGTATAGTCTTAAACAATGGTTCCATGTTAGTGCTTTCATCTTCAAGTGCAAGTTTTGCATAACCATTTTTAGCAGCTGCATATACTACTGCAAAATCAAGTTGTTCATCATTTGCCTCTAAAGCCACAAAAAGATCAAAAATTTCATTGATTACTCTTTCAGGATCAGCAGCTGGCTTGTCGATTTTATTAATAACAACAATAGGTTTAAGCCCTAAAGATAAAGCCTTTTTTACCACAAATTTAGTTTGAGGCATAACCCCTTCTTGTGCATCAACTAAAAGCAAAACCCCATCAACCATTTTTAACACACGCTCAACTTCACCACCAAAATCAGCATGGCCTGGAGTGTCTATGATATTTATTTTTGTGCCTTTATAATTAATAGCAGTATTTTTAGAAAGTATAGTGATACCTCTTTCTTTTTCTATATCATTGCTATCCATTACGCGTTCTGCTATTTGCTCACGCTCATTAAAAGTTCCTGATTGTTTTAAAAGCTCATCTACCATTGTTGTTTTACCATGATCAACATGAGCTATAACAGCTATATTTCTAATATTATCCAAGTTTTTCTCCAAAGTCTTAAATTTAAAATCTAATATTATATAAAAAAAATGCTTAAAAATTAAGATTTAAAAATTGGAACACTTGTTGCTTTTGTCTTGAGTAAGAATTATTTTTAAGGAGAAAAATATGTCAAACCTAAATACTCAAATCTTTAACGCTAACTTAGAAAAACAAGGAACTTCAGTTTTAAATAGTAAGCATTTTATGGAACTTTTAAATTATTTAGAAGTTATAAATTCAAATGAAGAAAAAGAATTAAATTATGCAAAACTTTCAAGTAAAGTAAGTGAAATTTTAGATGATGCTCAAAATGAAAATGCGGTTTTAAATGCTAAAAACATAGAAGAATTATTAGTGATATTTAAAAATTTTAATCTTACTCATGAAAATTTAAAACTTGATTGTGCAGCACAATTACAAAATTTATTTCCAAATTTAGCAAAAAATAATTTTTTAGTAGGTTAATTAATGTCTAATATCCAAGCTAGTGATGCTTTAAACTTACTAAGCATCACTCCACAAAATGAAAACCCAAGTAAAGAAAACACTAGCTCGCAAAGTGATGACGAGGAATTTTTAAATTCCTTATTGCAAGCAATAAATGAAAAAGATGGAAGTTTACCAAAAGATTTCAAGACTCCGCAAAAAGATGATAAAGTTAATGATAAAATTTTAAAAGATGATGTCAAAGACAAAATACCGCTGGATGAAAAAGATGCTTTGAAGCTTTTTGAGGGTGCAAATTTTATGCAAATTCTTTCTTTATTGGAGGTTTTACAAAGCGATAGCAAGGATATAAAACTAAACAAACTTGTCCAAGATAATACTGCTATTTTAGCTCTTGAAAAAAATCTACACAAGCTAAAAAATATAAAAAATATTAATGAGCTTTTTAATGTGGCAAAAGAGCTTGGATTAAACATCAAAAATATAAAATTTGAACAAATTAAAGATTTAAAAGAAGCCTTTCCAAATCTTGATAAAAAAGGTTTTTTTGAAATACCAAAACAAAATAATAATACTAATGTTTTTCAAGATTTAATCAATCAAAAAATTACCAAGCTTTTAAAAGAAGAACCAAATACAAGCAAAAATATAAAAAGCAAAGAAAACGAAGGTGTGTCTTTGCTTTCTTCTGCTTTAAAAAATATAGAACTTCCAAAAAAAGATATAAAAACACAAGCAAAAGAAAACATTCAAAACATAGATTTTAAAGAAAAATTAGTAGAAAAAATTCAAATTCAAGATGAAAAAGAAATAAAAAACGCAAAAAATATCCAAAATACAACAACAAAATTCAATGAAAAACTAAGTGATATTGAGTTAATTAATCTTACTCAAAACACAAACCTAAAAAAAGATATTAAAGAAAAAGAAAAGCTAGATTTTAAAGAAATATTAAAGAATGAAAAACTAACTATTAGCGAAGATAGCTTTAGTAAAAAAATAAGTTCTGTTTTAGAAAATTCAAAAGATTTAAAAACTGAATTAACAAATATAAAAAATACTCAAAATATACAAAATCAAAATCAAGATTTAAAAATTAACTTAGAAAATCAATTGGCCCCTCAAGATAAACATTTAAAAATAGATAAAAATAATCAAAATATAGATAATTTTAGTGATATTTTTAAACACACAAAAGAGTTTTCAAAAGATGAAAATGATCATAGTGAAGAGAATTTAAATTCTTATGTAAGGGAAATGAATAGGGTTTCTAATAATTTTATAAAAAATCAAAATATTCCTATGAAAGAAACTTTTAATGATTTTGCCCAAGAATTTAAAGAAAAACTAGAAAGCTACAAAGCACCTATAACTCGCTTTAGTATAACTCTTAATCCACATAATCTTGGAGAAGTAGAAGTAACTTTAGTCCAAAGGGGTTCAAATTTAAATATTAGCTTTAACTCTAATCAAAATACCTTAAATCTTTTCATACAACATCAAGCTGAATTTAAAAATGCTCTTGTAAATATGGGATTTACAAATTTAGAAATGAATTTTAGTAATCAAGAAAGAAAAGAACAAAGCAATCCGCAAAGACAAAAAAACAACAATAGTAAAGAAGATAAGGTGAATTTTGAAAAAGAAATTCAAGAAAAACCGAGCTTAGAAATGGTTTTAGCAAAATATTTTTAAATGGAATATTTTTTGCTTTGAGCTTTAAAAATATATAAAAAAGGATTTTTATGTCAAATATAAACACACAAACCCTTCAAGGTCCTTTAGCAACGCTTAATACTAAAGATATGCCAAATACTAAAGGAAGCACTAGAGCCGGTGAAGGTGATAGCGGGTTGATCTACAACCCTGGGGCAGAACTTGACAAGGATGCGTTTTTAAAGCTTCTTTTAATAGAACTCCAACATCAAGATCCAACAGATCCTATGGATACTGAAAAAATGCTTACCCAAACGGCACAACTTTCAGCACTTGAAATGCAAGATAATACTAATAAAACCATGACTCAACTTGTAACTGCGATGACAAAACTACAAAATTCTATTGCAGCAAGCACAGGTATGAGCGCACTAGCTGCAGTTGGAAAGCTTGCAACAGTTAAAGATAATTACCTTGTAGTGGCAGATGATGATATACAATTTCAAATTAATATGTATTTACCACAAGAACCACAAAAAGGTAAAAAGACTGATATTGATATTGAAGGTTTTGAACTTAAGAAAAATGGCGAAGATAAACTAGATATAACAGGTAAAGTTGATAAAGAAATAGCTGAACCTGGAGAAACTATACATATAAAATTAAAAGATGACAAAGGTCAAGAAGAAACTGTTCAAGCAGTAGTTGGAGAAGATCAAACATTTAAAATAGTAGGACATACCCCAAGTGTTGATATCAAAACAGCAAAGATTGATTCAGCTTATAAATCAGACAGCACGCCTGTAACATTTACTATTTATAATGAAGCAGGAGATCCTGTAAGAACAATGAGTGTTAAAGATATGAGTGCTGGTATGAAACAAATCGTTTGGGATAGAACAGATGATAGTGGAAGTCCTGTACCATCTGGAAAATACTATGTAAGAGCAAGCTATATAGGTGAAGATGGCACAACCGTTAATTCAACTTATGGTGCTTATCCTATCACTGGAGTTAAATTTGAAGAAGGTGAAGCTCTAGTTGGTATGGGCGGTAGCTGGGTTAAATGGGAAGATATTAAAGAGATTACAGGATAAAATCATGTTTACAGCATTTTACAATGGAGTAAATGGAGTAAAATCCCAAAGTTATGGTATAGACAATACCGCTCATAATATAAGCAATGTCAATACAGTCGGTTTTAAATACTCTGATGTGGCATTTAAAGATGTATTTTATAGCACCATAACAACACAATCATATAACAAAGGTCAAACTGGTTATGGTAGTGTAGCAGGAGCTACTAATGATATTTTTGAACAAGGTCCGTTAGTTTCTACTGATAATGAATTTGATGTAGCAATTGCTGGAAAAGGCTTTTTTGGTGTAAGTAATGCCAATGGGGTTTATTATACTAGAAATGGTGCTTTTAAACCTGATGCAAATGGATTTTTAGTAGATTCAAATGGAAATTATGTACTTGGAACTATGAATCCATCATTACAAGAAATTCAACTAAGTGATAGAGTTTCTAATATGTTTGGTCAGATTATGGGACAAAAAGTCACTACAGCTTGGAGTGGAACACCTGGACAGAATTTACAAATGGGCGGGGTTAATACTCAAGGACCTATTTCTGTACCTAAAAATCTTTACTTACCACCTCAACCAACGCAAAATATAACTTGGAGTGGAAATTTAGACACAAGCACCAAAACAGAAGCAGTAAATGTAGATGTAGATGCTTCTAAATTTGAATTTAGTAAAAATGAAGATGGTAGTGTAAAAATTTCAGGTAGTGTAAAAGATGAACAAATTTATGGTATAAAACCTGGCGATACTATATATTTTAAAATCACTGATGAAAAGGGTGCTAGTCAAACATTACAAGCTACTTTAGATGAAAATTTAGCTTTTAGTATCGACAATCAAAAACTAGATAAAGTCGATTTAGAAACAGCCAAATTAGAATCATCTCACTTAAGTGTTGAAAAAGAAGTAGCTGATAGCACAGAACTTTCTGCAAAATTAATAAATCCTGATGGATCTATTAGTTGGGTAAAAGTTAAATTAGATAGAGTTTTACCGCAAAATGGTACAGATTTAGAATACAAAGCCGTTGCACAAGTGTATGATAATGATGGCAATAAAATAGGTGGAACAACTGAAGGTTTAATCACTTTTAACGAATCTGGAGCTTTAGTATCTAACACCTTAAATTCGGTAGATAATAATGGCACAAGGGTTAATATAAATCTTGGTTCTTATTATGATCCAAATATACCAAATTCAGGCTATGATGGGCTTCATGCTTTACAAAACAAACAACCTTCAGTGCATACACAAACAGATGGTAAGGGCGAGGGGTTTTTAAATAATTATTCTATTAACACAGATGGTGCTATCATCGCCACTTTTACCAATGGAGATCAAATAGCTATGGCAAAACTTGCTTTGTTTAATTTCACAAACGAACAAGGCTTGGAAAAGCTAGGGGAAAATCTTTATGGGCAAACAGGAAATAGCGGTAATCCAACTTTTTTACTTGATGCTAATGGAAATTTCAGCACAGCAACTTTTAAAGGTTCTTATTTAGAGCAATCTAATGTAGATTTATCAGTAGCTTTTACTAACTTAATCACTCTACAAAAAGCTTATGATTCAAGTAGTAAAAGTATCACAACAGCCGATCAAATGATACAAAAAGCAATCAACATGAAACGCTAATTTTAGCTTTTCATGTTTTATTTATATTTTTTTGCTCTAAGATATATTTTACCTCTTGCTCAAAAAATTCATACACCCTAAGCTGAACCAAAGATTCTTCTTCATTTTTATCTATTAAACGCTCAAGTTTATCAAATTTTATCTTTTGTATATATCTTGGATTTTTTTTCAAAAGCAAAGCAATATTTTTAAGTAAAGTATCCAAACTAAGCTCACTTTTTAAAACTCTATCTACATATTCTTTAGAAGTTTGCACCAAAATTGCTTGCCTGCTTTTATCTTTTGGATAAATTTCGCTAGCAATATCAGCTAAAACTTGCCAAATTTCTGCTTTTATATTTTTATTTGCCACAATAATAGCCGCAAAAGATTTTGCTCTAAATTCTAAAGACAGATGACTAGGAACAAAAAATTCTCTAAATTTAGATAAAAAATTTGCAAATATACTCAACATACTTCACCTCAATGTTTTTTAAGATATTTTAAGATATTATTTCAACTGCCTTCTCTTAGACCTGTGCAATGCTATTTTTAAGCACCGCTTCAGGGTGGGAACACAGCAGAGCACTTAGACTTAGTGTGTGCCGCAGTCATCTGGGAGAGGGTTTTAAAGTTTAAAATACCCTTTAATATCCTCACAAATCCTAAAGAAATTTACCCCATTAATAGTCGGATTTGTTTTAAAATACTCATACATTCCCACAAAACCGCTTTCAAGCTCTTTAGACTTTACTCCATAGCTAATCGATAAAGCCGCTTCTATAAAAGCTGCTAGCTTATCACAATATTTCAAAGCCTTTCCATCAATAGCCTTAAAACGATCCTCATTAACCGCATCTAAACTACCACTATAAACACTTGGTTTGTTATTAAAAATACGATTTTCAAATTCATTTTTTACAAAGGCACTTTCTTCATTTTGTCCTTCTCTAATACCAAGTATATAACTAAATTCTTCTCTAAAAGATAGTGGTATAAAAGGTAAAATTTTCTCATTAATAAGTTTCATTTCATACTCATTGATGATTTCATTTAAACCATCTATGCCATATTTTACCGGAGAGATGATATCTCTAGTTAAACTTTCAGGCAAATCATGAAACAAAGCACAATAAAAATTGCTTTCTATCCTACCATCGCATGCTTTTACTTCTAAAGAATAAAAATAAGACAAAATAGCTACCACAAGCATATGTCCTAAAACCGCAGTTTCTGGAATCCTTGGAGTTTGTGCCCATCTTTTTTGAAAACGCAAGCGTCCGCTTAGATCGATTATTTTAGAAATTTTTCGATTAAGGGCTATTTTTCTTGCGCCAATTAACTCATAATAATCTTCTAATTCTTCTTCAACCTTAGCCTTAATCTCATCAATATCACTTAAAAATGAACTAGTTTGATAAACTATATTAAACTCCCACCTTGTCGCAAAATACGAAGCAGCTTTTAAAACAAGTCTTTCTTTTACACAATCTTTACCTTGCAAAAAAAGCTCATAGCGTTTTAAAAACTCACCATTTTCAATATCTTGAATCATTGGTGCGATTTTACTTAACACCCAAGCACTTACTTGCTCATTTTTTGCACGCGTTATCTCATGATACACATCAGGGCGTATATCAGTCACTACCACCCTACTTAAAAACTCAAAAATCCCCGCTTCTATGATAAAGCGCATATTGACATCTTTTTCCATTTTAGCAATGAAATAAGCAATGATGAATTTATGCGCTTGCTTATCAAGCTCAACTAAATTTGTCATTCTAGGATAATCATTCCACCTTGATATAGAAGCAGCTTTAAAAATATGCTCTATCAATTCTACACTAATCATTTATTTCCTTTTTTTGCTGTGATTTTACTTTATTTTATAATCTTTAGCAAATTTTATTTTGATATTGTGATTTGATATTTTATTGTAAAATAATCTTTAAAACTTATCATCAACATAAATACGAGGTTCTACCATGATTAAATTAAACAACAACCAAGGTTTTGTAAATATAAATGGTAAAAAAATGATGTGGCCGATTTTTGATGAAGTTTTATTTTTTCACAATGATATAGCAACAGTAAAACTCAATGGCAAGTGGGGCTTAATAAATAAAAATGGAGATTTTATAATAAACCCAATATATGACTATATTAGTCACCTTAATGAAAATTTTATAACTATTCAAATAGGTAATAAGTACGGTTTCGCTGACAAAAACGGAAAAATTATAACTGAACCAAAATTTGACGATACGAATGGTTTTTACGAAAATTTGATATCGGTTTTAATAAACGACAAATGGGGCTTTATTGACACAAATGGAGAATTTATAATAAAACCTAAATTTGATTATGCGGGAAATTTTAACGAAGGACTTGCAGATATAAAACTAAATGAAAAATGGGGGTTTATAAACAATAAAGGGGAAATTGTTATAAATCCTATATTTGATGAAGTAGAGAGTTTTAGCGAAGGCCTCGCAAAGATAAAATTAAACGAAAAATTTGGGTTTATAGACAAAAGTGGAAATATTGTTATAAACCCTATATTTGATAAAGCTTGGTGTTTTCACAATGGTTTTGCTTGGGTTGAATCAAATTATAATTGGATACTTATAGATAAAAATGGATATATTATAGCAAAACCAAAATTTGACTATTTTTTTGATTGTTACAAAGGGTATATAAAATTTTTTAACGAAGATGATAAATTTGGACTTATAGGAACAGATGGAAAAATTATAATAGACCCTAAATTTGACTATATTGAAGATTCATATAATGATATAGTAGAAGTTAGACTGGACAACAAGCACGGCTTTTACAATAAAAACGGAAAAATTATAACTGAACCAAAATTTGACGATACGAATGGTTTTTACGAAAATTTGATATCGGTTTTAATAAACGACAAATGGGGCTTTATTGACACAAATGGAGAATTTATAATAAAACCTAAATTTGATTATGCGGGAAATTTTAACGAAGGACTTGCAGATATAAAACTAAATGAAAAATGGGGGTTTATAAACAATAAAGGGGAAATTGTTATAAATCCTATATTTGATGAAGTAGAGAGTTTTAGCGAAGGCCTCGCAAAGATAAAATTAAACGAAAAATTTGGGTTTATAGACAAAAGTGGAAATATTGTTATAAACCCTATATTTGATGAAGTAGAGAGTTTTTATAATAAAGCCGCAATAGTTCAGCTAAATGGAAAATGGGGCTTTGTAGATACTAATGGAAACATTATAAAATAGCAAATATAATTTGATATTATTCCAATTACTAGAACTTTTATTTTCGCATACTCATTATAATTTTAGCAAATTAAAAACTTTCTATATCACTTAACTTAAGATAAACCTCATCATTTTTACTAAGCTCTTTATGATGATAAAAGCTAAAAATATGTCCTTCCAAACTCACGCCTAGCTCATAAAAATCCCCATAAAACACACATTCTAAAACGCTAGCCTTTAAAGGAGTTTGTGAGGTTGAAATTTGTATATCATTAGGGCGTAAAATGCCATTTTTACTTTGTAAATATGCTTTAAAATTCTCATCTAAAATTGTATTTGGATCTATAAAAAATGCTTCGCCCAAAAAACAAGCACTATCTATATTTTTAGGCTTATAAAAAAGCTCTTTAGCACTTCCATAGTCTAAAATTTTTCCATCCTTAATCAAAGCGATATTGTCTGATAAATAAAAAGCATCGTCTTTATCATGCGTAACAAAAATAGCACTAAGCTTATGCTCTTTTAAAATATTTTTGATTTCTTTGCGCATTTTAACGCTTAAAGTGTGATTTAAATTTGAAAAAGGTTCATCAAAAAGTATAATTTTTGGCCTTGCGACTATGGTTCTTGCTAGTGCTACTCTTTGAGCTTGCCCACCGCTTAGCTCATTTGGATAGCGTTTTAAAAGTGTATTTAAATTTAAAATTTCCAAAACCTCATCAAGCCTTTGTTTTTGCTCGTTTTTACCTAAAGAGCTTATACCAAAGCATATATTTTCTTCTACATTTAAGTGCGGAAACAAAGCATAATCTTGAAACAAAACCCCCACATCACGCTCTTGTGGGGCTAAATACATACTCTTAGAAGCAACTAGTTTATCCCCTATATAAATACTACCATCATTGATTTCAAAAAAACCCGCTATACAACCAAGCAAAGAACTCTTACCACAGCCACTTTCTCCCAAAATACTGACAATCTCGCCTTCTTTTAAGCTCAAAGAAATTCCCTTTAAGACCTCTATTTTTCCAAAAGATTTGTAAAGATTGTCAATTTTTAAGATTTCCATTATTGTCCTTTTTGGTTGTTTTTATTTTGCAAATAATGCATTAAAAATGTAGGGATAATCCCAAATAACACTATAATCAAAGATGGCAAAGAAACATTATAAATTAACTCATTTTCACTATAAGCAAATACAAGTGATGAAAGCGTTTGAAAACCTGAAGGTGAAAGTATAGTTGAAATAGGTAATTCTTTTAAAATATCCACACAAATAATCACCACAGCCAAAGCTAAATAATGTTTCATCAAAGGAAAATGAATTTGAGTGAAAATTTTAAGTGGTTTTGATTTTAAGGTTAAATTTGCATAGTCTATATTTTTAGAAATTCTCTCATAGCCTGATTGAGTTGCAAAAATTCCAGAAGCTAAAAATCTCACAAAGTATCCAAAAAACAGCACTAAAAATCCACCACCTATGGCATACTCAAAAGACAAAAGATCAAAAATATAATTTAACACACCCAAAATCACTAAAATTCCCACAGCTACCACAGCTCCAGGTAAAGAATACCCCAAAGTCGTAAGCCAAAGGATGATTTTAGAAGCTTTTGTATCGTTTAAACGCACTATAAAACATAAATAAAATGCCACTCCCACAATAGCAAAAGAACTCACCAAAGCCACACTAAGACTATAAAATGCAGGTGTTAAGACATTGCTTAAATTTTGCATAAAATCAAACCCGGCCCAATAAACAAGCCACATAATAGGCACGACAAAGGCTAAAAATGCCACTAAAAAGCACCATAAAAAGGCTAAAAATGCCCTAAAGCCTTTTAACTCATCTTTTGGGGTAGGTAAAAACACATTTTGATTAAAGCCTTTTTTACCTCTTTGAATTTTTTCTAAAAGCATTAAAAATGCGATAAATACAAGTAAAGCCACGCTTAAAGCCACAGCACTGACTTCATCGCCACCACTTCCCCATGTTCTAAAAATTCCTGCACTAAAAGTATCCACGCCAAAATACGCCACCAAACCATAATCACTCAAAACCTCCATAGCCACCAACAGCAAAGCACCCACTATACCCACACGACAAAATGGTAAAATCACTTTAAAAAATGTTTTTAAATTAGAAGCCTTAAGTGTTTTGGCACTTAAAATGATATTTCCAAGTCCATAAGCAAAGGTATTTTTAGCAAAAAAATACACATAAGGATAAAGAGCAAAAGATAAAATCACAATCACGCCATATACATTCATGATATCTATACGCCTATCAACACCTAAAAACGTGGGAATTAAGCCTTGAAATTCAAACAAATCAATCCAAACAAAACCCATTACATAAGAAGGTATAGCCAAAGGTAAAATCAAAAACCATTCAAAAAATTTCGAGCCAAAAAATTTATAAAAAGCTATCAAATAAGCACTAATTAATCCTATAATCAAACACAATACTAAAGTCCCAAACAATATAAAAGCACTACCAAAAATATACCTTGGTAAGACATTTTTACTCAAATGTTTTAAGGTATTAATATCTATAAAAGGAAGGTGTAAGATAATAGCAAGTATAGGCAGTATGATTAAACTACAGAAAAAAAAGGTGGCAAAAGACCACCTTAGACTTAAAAATTTCAAATTTTATTTTTCCTTAATTATTTCCATTGAACTTCATCAAAAATCATTAAAGCTTCTTTAGCATTACCCCAATAAGCTTCAAAATTTGGCTTTTCTACTTTAAACTCGCCCCAAGATTGTAAAATTTTAGCAGGTTTTACTTCTTTATTTACTGGATATTCATAATTTTGGTTTGTTAAAATTTCTTGTGCTTCTTTTGAAAGCATAAACTCGATAAATTTAACCGCAGCTTCTTTATTTTTAGAAGTTTTTAAAACACCTATACCACTTACATTGATATGTGTTCCTCTATCATCTTGGTTTGGAAAAATCACTTTTACTGAATTTGCAGCTTCAACATCTTTAGGATTTTTTGAATTTGCTAAATGTCCTAGATAATAACTATTTGATATAGCCACATCGCCTTCTTTTGCATAGATTGCACGAATTTGATCACGATCCCCACCTTTTGGAGTGCGTGCAAGATTATTTGCTATGCCTTGTGCCCATTCTTTTGCTTTTTCTTTGCCCAAAGTATCTATCATAGCACTTAACAAAGAAATATTATAAACATTATTTGAACTTCTTACTAAAACCTTACCTTTAAATTTAGGATCAGTTAAATCTTCATAAGTTTTAATCTCTCCATCTTTAATTCTATCTTTAGAAGCGATGATGATTCTTGCTCTTGTTGTAAAAGCATACCATTCGTTATTTTTGCCTCTTAGCTCTTTTGGAGAAAGTTTTTCTAGCTCAGGCGAGCTAACTGAAACAAAAAGATTATTTGTGCGAACTTGTTCTAAATTTCCCGCATCAGCAGTCATAAATAAATCTGCTTTTGAATTTTTACCTTCAACTTCTAATCTTTTAGCAAGCTCATTAGCCTTAGCTTGCACCACATTTACACTAATACCTGTTTTTTCTTGAAATAATTTGAAAATTCCTTTATCAGAATCATAATGACGATGAGAATAAATCGTAAGCTCTTGAGCACTTAAGCTCATAGCAGCTAGTAAAGATAGTAAAACTACTTTTGCTTTCATTTTATAAATTTCCTTAATTTTAAATTTTGAAATTGATAAGGATTATTATATTAATAATTCACTTTATATTTACTTAAATTGATATACATAATCAATTTAAAATAAAATAATACAAAATTAACATAAATCAAGATATTTTTTCTCTTATTTTTATATAATCATCAAAAATACAATATACAAAGGAGATAAAATGACACAAGAGCAAATTCAAATCATCAAAGATTGTGTACCAATTTTACAAAAAAATGGTGAAGTTTTGACAAAAGAATTTTATAAAATCATGTTTGAAGAATATCCTGAAGTAAAACCTATGTTTAATATGGAAAAACAAGCTTCAGGCGAGCAACCAAAAGCTTTAGCAATGGCTATTTTAATGGCAGCAAAAAATGTAGAAAATTTAGAAAATATGAGAAGCTTTGTTGATAAAGTAGCTATCACTCATACAAAATTAAATGTCAAAGAGGAGCATTACCCTATAGTAGGTGCTTGTCTTTTAAAGGCTATTAAAGTAGTGTTAAATGCAGATGAAACTACACTAAAAGCTTGGGAAGAAGCTTACAAAGCTATCGCACAATTTTACATAAACATTGAAAAAGAAATTTATGCAAAAGCTAAGTGACAATAGGCTTTGATTTTTCAAAGCCTATTTTAAAAACGCTATCCCCGCTTTTGCTATTTTTACATCCTCATCTAAGTGTGCTCCACCCACACCTATACCACCAACAACAACTCCATCTATAAAAATCGGTACCCCACCAGGCATAATAGAAAACTTATCATCTAAATAACGAATATCTTCAGGTATTTTACCCTCTTTTACACCTTTAAAAATAACTGCTGTTTCTCTTTTTTGCGAAGTGGCTGTGTAGGCTTTTTTATAACTAGCATTAATCGTATGCACACCTGCTTTATCATCTCTTAAAACTGCTAAAATTTGACCAGATTTATCTACTATGGTAATACTTACATGAAAGCCATTTTTTCTTGCTTCTTTCTTTGCAAGATCCAAAATCCCTTCAACCATTTGCGAAGTTAGAACAGGCTCTTTTACAAGCTCAAAAGATTTTGCCATCAAACTTACTCCTAAAAATAAACATAAAATAAATAATTTTTTCATTTTTATCCTTTAAAATTTTTCTACTGCATTTTTTGCTAGTTCTTTAATATCGCCTTTTAATTCACAAATTTGACCATTTTGTGCGAGTAAAATTCTATCAGCCATGTCAAAATATACTTCATCATGTGTTATAGCAAATATTGTAATGCCTTTTTGCTTTAAAAGTGGCAAAAGCTTAGTGTAAAAAAACTTTCTAAACATAGGATCTTGATCAGCTGCCCACTCATCTAATATTAAAATATCTCTTTTTTCAAGTAAAGCATTAAGCATAGCAAGGCGCTTTTTTTGTCCAGCCGAGAGCTTTATAGTGCTAAAAGTATTTTCCACAAGCTCTACTTTTTCATTTAGTTCTAAAATTTCAAGCCAATATGCCAAGTCCTCTTTGCTAAATTTCTCATCTTCTAAAACATGCTCAAATAAATGAAAATCACTAAAAATCGCACTAATTAAACTTCTATATTCATAAATATTTTCTGAAGTTATTTTTTCATCATCTAAAAAAATATCCCCTTTAAAGTCTATAAAAAGTCCTGCTAAAATCATAGAAAAAGTAGATTTACCACTACCATTTTTCCCTATTAAAAATACGCATTCGCCCTTTTTAAGCTCAAAATTTACAGGTTTTAGTGCAAAATTTTCATTATAAGAAAAAGATACATCTTTAAAACAAAGTTTTTGCCAAGTTTTTTTATTTTGACTGAATTTAAACTCATGAGAATAATTTTCTAAATTTAAATTTGAAATTTTATCTAAAGCGATTTTTGCCATCATAAGCGTAGGAAAACTTCCTATCATAGCTCCAAGTGGTGATCTTAAAAAAAGCACGCTTAAAGCAATAGTAGTAGCACTTTGCAAACTAGCAAGTTCATAGCTTAAAGCTATATAAAACTCCACTCCTACTAAAGCTAGCATGGCACTATTACTCCAATTATTAGATAAGATATGTAAGATATTTCCTATAGTGGAGCTTTTTTTCTTTTTTAGAGCATTTTTTTCAAACTCGTTTTCATAATAATACTTTGCCCTTAAAGGATTTAAGGTTAATTCTTTATGCCCTTGTAAAATATTTTGATAGTTTTTTTGCAAAGCATCATCATTTTCCCTAGCATTTTTAAAATAAAAATACACCTTACTCATTAAAAAATTATCCACCAAAAAAACGCACACTATCCACACAAAACACAAAAAGAAAATTTCTAAAGAAAGATAAGCTATATAAGCACTTACACAAATAATCAAAACACTTGATTGTATGAATTCAGGAAGTCTTAAAAGTCCAAAAGAAATACTACGCACATCATTATTCAAAGAAGCCAAAATCTTTGCTTTAGTAGTATTTAAAATACTCAAAACACTTGTATCTAAAATTTGCTTTACAACCCTTCTTTGCATTTTAAAAATAAAACTTTGTCCAAACGAGCTTAAAGCAATTTCTACAAAAGAAGAACTCGCAAAAAATACAAGCAACAAAAGCACAAAATACACGATAATATTTGAGTTTTCAAGATTAGCTTTTAATAAAAATTCATTGATAAAAACTAAAGTCAATACACCTAATATACTCGTAAAAATACTAAAAAGCAAAAAAAGAATGATTTTTAATTTGCTTTCTTTAAATAAAAAAACTAAAAATTTCATTTAATCTAAACCTTAACTCTAAAAGTAAATTATATAACAAAAATATGCATAATAAATTATTTATATTGTTTATGTTTATTTATTTTTATTTAACTATAAATAAATTTTGTTATAATATATTTAAAAATTACATATTGATATTAATAATTATTTAAGGATAGCTGATGTCTAGTTTTTCTAACCATATTCTTTTATCTGGTATTGTTATTTCTATCTTATTTGATCAAAGTCTAGCGCTACCTAGTGGTGGTAAATTTACACATGGAACTAGTGGTTCTATTAGCATAAATGATAATCATATGAATATCCACGGAAATGGGCAAAATTCTGTAATACAATGGGGTGGGGGATTTAGCATAGGCAAAGGTGAAAGTGTAAATTTTAATGGAAACAATAAAAACTACCTAAACATTGCTCATGGTACAAGTAAATCCACCATAGAAGGTTTATTAAATGCAAGTGGCAATAATGTCTTTTTAATCAATCCTAATGGAGTAATCATAACTAAAATAGGAACTATCAATGCCAATCGCTTTGTAGCTTCAACCTCATCAATAAGTTCTGATGAAATACAAAAATTTGCAAATGGAAAAACAAACACCATACAATCACCCATTATAAAATTAGATAAAAACAATGGCAATGTAGTTAATATGGGAAATATTAACGCTGAAGAAGTTGTCTTTATAGGAAATAAAATTTTATTAAATTCAAATATTAAAAATTCAAATGATTTATTAACTAAAATCAACTCAAAAAACATCAAACTTATAGGAAACGAAATAGACATTGATACATCAAATATAAACGCAAATTCTTTATCAAAATTAGAAGTAAGCGCTAAAGAAAGAGGTTCTATATATTTAAATGCTAGTGGATATTACTACGATCCTAATTCTTTTGCAGTTTTTGATAAACTTAAACAAGCTGATTTTCAAAATATAAAACATAATAATAACTCCTTTAACATATATGATTTTGTAGGAATATCTTCAGATGTTGATTGGTGGCATTTTGCCAAAGGTTGGAATGAAAATAAAAAAGATTTTAGAAATACAGCTACCGAATACAGACTAACAAATGATATAGATTTTAAAGGAAAAAACTATGCAAATTACTGTATAGAAGGATATGGTTGCACCAATATGATAGTAGGATATAAAGATCCTATTTACAATGATAATTGGGAAATTATAGAAGATAATAGCTTTTATAATAAAATTTTTGACGGACAAAATTTTGCTTTAAAAAATATATTCATAGATACAAATGTATTATCAGATTCTTTAAGATATGTTGGTATATTTGGAAATGCTAATGGTTCTGAATTTAAAAATATAATAATTGATTATAACGATAATTCTATTCTATCAAACTCAATGTATACTGGAGGTTTTGTAGGACATGCAAGTGGTGGCAGTAAATTTGAAAATATAGAGTTAAAAAATATCTCTAAAATCTCTACACAAAATAAAAACAACCTCTACGCAGGAGGTTTTATAGGATATGTTAATGGTGCTAACTTTAACAAGATTGATATAAAATCAATAGGAGAAATCAGCGGTATTAGCCTTGAAAATAGATCACATATTGGAGGTTTTGTAGGTGGAATTAACAATGGAAAATTTGAAAATATAAACATATCACAAATAAATAAAATTATTAATGATAAAACAACAAAAGCAACATATACGGGTGGTTTTGCCGGAGAAGTATGGGGAGGAAAATTTAGCAATATCGATATAAGACAAATTGATGAAATTAATGGAGGCTTTGTTACAGGTGGTTTTTCAGGTAATATAGGCTATGCTGATCTTGAAAATATAAATTTAGATATAAACAACATAACCTCCACTTTTACTACTTTACGCCATACTTATGCTGGCGGGTTTGTAGGAAGTATTGATTCTGGTGATACTTATTTTAAAAACATCAATGTGCGTGTTAAAAATGTAAAAAGCATTAGTCAAGATAACAAAGATGGCTCATTGGAAGAAGATTTTTTTGATACAGGAAATGCTTATGCTGGCGGGTTTGTAGGTTTTGCTAATGGAGGTGTTTTTGATAATATTAGCATAGAAGCTGAAAAAATAGAAAGCATTAATAATAACTCCATGGAAGGCACTCGTGCTGCAAGTGGTGGCTTTGCAGGAAAAATAGAAGGATATAGAAGTGATAATTTATCTCTTTCAAATATCACAATAAAAAATATTGACACTATTTCAGGCAAGATTGAAAAAGACAAAAGCGGAATGGTGAATGTTGGAGGTTTTGCAGGATGGATTCAAAAAGAAGGTAAAGGAAGTTTTTCTAACATAAGCATATATGATATAAAAAATATACAAGCTTATGGACAAAAAGACTTTGCCAATGCTGCTGGGTTTATCGGATATATTGAAGGGCGTTCAATGTTTCAAAAATTTAATTTAGATTTTAAAAATATATATTTATTTTTTGAAAATGACTCCCAAATACAATCTTTTGCAAGTGATGGTAAAAATTTAAGTGGAAAATTTATTAGTGCCTATAACGATAAAAATGTAAATTTAGCTTTTAAGAATATACATATTTATCATCATGAAAATGATTTTAATGATGTTTTTAGCGACTTAAAATTATGGAAAGATATGAAAATTAATATTCATACCTATAATGATGATAATAAAAATTTAAAATTTGAAGATTTTTTAAGTAAAGATAATACAATAGCAAGACCTATTATAGAACTACCAAAAAAACCAGATTTTTCAAATAAAATAGAAATTAATTACCCAAATATAGACAATATCATACAAGAAGAAGCCATCCTCAGTAAAGATGATTTATATGAAGATGTCATCAAAAATGAAATTCTAGCAGATCTTATCAATCAGCATTATAAAATATATATTGATGTTTTATTGGATATGTTAGCAGAAAAAGATTATAATCTAATGACAGAAGATGAAAAAGTAGATTTTGTGGCAAAATACTTCATCAAAGATACAGCAAATAATAAATCACAAGCCTTGAAGATAGTTCAAAGTTTAGATTTTATAATGGCTTATCAAAACAACGGATTAAATAATGCAAATAATGATAAATTTGAAGAAGGTGTAAAAGATTTTTATCAAAACAATATAAAATCAAATATAGACAAAACAATTGAGAAAAAAATAAGTATATTAGAAATTCTAAAAGGAGAGTTAAAAGATATAGTTTTAAATTCACAACAACTTCTAAAAGAATTGGAAAATATAAAATTACAACTTCAAATAGCAGAAAAATCTTATAATGACTATATAAAAAACAATTCTTCACTAGATCCTAATAAGCTAGCTCAATTACTTAAAAATATCAATATGCTAGAAAAACAACAAGAAACAGTAGCTTCCAAATTAGGATTAGCAGAAATTAAAAATAAAATAGAATATCAACACAATAAAGGTAGTTTTTTAATAATGGGAGATTATCAATATGACTTATATAAACCTATTTTAGAAAGCATTGATCTAACACCTAGCATTCCTATTGAACCTGATTTACCTTGGACTGATCTAACACCTAGTATTCCTAGCATTCCTACACTAGAAAACAATCAAGCAAAATCAAGTCTAAACAATAATCAAAACTATCCTGCAATGATTAATGACAATATTGCTAATTTATTTTTATTTAATTCTTTAGGAGATGATTTAGTTAAAGATGAAATAATAATCAAAGAAATTGGGGAACTTGATATAGAAGCTCGTAAAAAAACTTGTATTGTAAGCGATGGGTTTAAAGCTATGAACCCATGTACTAATTAAAGAAAGTTAAATGCATAAGATTATTGTTTGCACCTTAATTTTAACATGTGCTTTACGAGCTACAAATGACAATATAAAAATAATAGAATTATCTCCTGATAGAAATATACCACAAAACAAAGCTTTAAAAGAAAATTTAAAAACTGAACAAAATTATGAAAAATTTCAAGATGCTAGAGAAATCATAAATACACACCAAGAACATTATGAAAAAGAAATACTTACTCACTATAATTTTCACATCACAAACAAAGGAATTGATTTTGAAAATTTAGGAATTGAAGAAGAGGAATTACATAATCTCATATTAAATTATGAACAGAAAAAATTTAATATCCAAGATTTGCAAGATGTATCAAATATTGTTGCTTATTATTTCCAAGTTAATGGCTATCCTGCTGCAACAGTGTTTATTCCAAAACAAAATTTTGAAGATGGCAATATAGAACTAAACATTGCTTTAGGAGTATTTGGAAAACACATAATAGAAAACAAAACCTCGATCAAAGATCATTTCATAAAAGATAAATTAGATAAAAAACTTAAAGGTAGAATTATCTCCACTAAATTAATAGAAGATAGCGCATATAAAGTCAATGAAATGTATGGAGTACAAACCCTAGCAGGCTTACAAGCAGGAGAGAATGTAGGAGAAACTGATGTAGTTATAGAAGTAGTTCCTGATACTAAGGCCAATGTATTATTATATGCTGATAATTATGGTATTGAAAGTTCTGGCAAATATAGAATAGGCATCAGCATGGGATTTAATTCTATATTTAATATGGGAGATTATTATAATTTTTACTTACAATCAAGCAATGAAAAACAAATCAACTACGGGGCTAGTTATACTTTCTTTTTAGGAAATTTAAAAATTACTCCAAGTGTATCAAAAGGAAATTATTCCTTGGGAGAAGATTATGAAAATGCCGGATTTTATGGTACTTCTAGAAATTTCGGTATAGACTTTTCTTATCCTGTGTGGATTAATACTAATTCATCATTTTACTTTACTTCAAGTATTTATCATAAAATACTTAGTGATACAAGTGCTGGATTTTTAACTTTTAATAAGCATTCTAATGTAGGTAGCATAGGTTTAGAAGGTTTATTTAGAAATTTTCATAACACTTTTATTTATAGTACCAAAATTAACCTAGGCAAGGTCTATGACGATGGGGTTAATTTTTTAGGTACTAATTATAAAAATAATAGTAATGGCATGGGTTGGTTTAGAAAACTCAATGCTAGTTTGAATAATTATTATAGTATTAATGAGTATATTACTCATACTTTAAATATAAACTATCAAAAGGTATTAGGAAATTTTGAATTAGATTCTTCTGAG
>NZ_JAKMSW010000009.1:0-60086 GCF_025772845.1 Campylobacter sp. CNRCH_2014_2849
AAGTGCTACCCCCCCATAAGGCAATTTTTAGATAAATTTATATTCATTGAAAAAGTCCTTTCAAAAATAGTTAATGTATTTGATTGATTCATTATTTGTTTGTGTGTTTTACAATACCCATTGCTAATATTTTAACAATAAGTGTAGAATATTAATATTTTATTTATAAATTTTTACTTAAGTATAATTTAAGATAAGAAGTATCTTAAATTTAAAATTACTATAAAATAGACTTTATGGTTAAAAAATAATATTTTTGCTTCCATGGCTTCATAATTATTTTTCTAAAACACATTGTTATAAAAAATATTTTTATTTAAAAGCTATGAAAGTTTCAAAATTTACCCATTTAAAAACACTTTCTACTTTAGAAAATCCTGCCTTTTTAAGCATAGCTATGTTTTCATTTTGAGTATAAGGAATGAGGACATTTTCTAAGGCTTCTCGCTTGCTTGAAATTTCTAGCTTACTATAACCTTGCTCTAGTTTATATTGCTCATAAATTTGTATCATTTTTTTAGCTATTTTTACATCTTCATAAAGAATTTTTTCACTAAGCACAAATATACCATTTTCTTTTAAGTTTTGATAGATTTTATCAACTAATTCTTGTCTTTTAGGTGGGCGGATAAACTGCAAAGTATAAGTAGCTATAAAAACATCATTTTTAAAAAACTCAAAATCATCTAAATTTTTTTGATGAAATTCCACCCTAGCCCCAAAGGCTTGACATTTGTTTTTGGCGATCTCTAACATAGCATTAGCCTCATCAACCCCGCTTAAAAGAAAATCTTTTCTTTTTTCATAAAGTGCAAGCAATAAACTAGCCGTAGAACAACCAAGATCACAAATTCTTGCATTTTGCGAGGCAAAATGATCTATGAGTTCGACTATGAGTTTTAAATTTTGCGTATAAAAAGGCACAGATCTTGACACCATATCATCAAAAACACTTGCTACGCTTTTATCAAATTCAAATTGTTTTTCTAAGGGTTTTTTAAAAATTTCATCTTTCATTTAATTTTCCTAAAATTTCTTTTGCTTTGTCAATATCTTTACTAATTTGTGCTTTTAATAAAGCTAAGTCGTTAAATTTCTCATTAGCTCTTATATAGTCAATAAAACTTAACTCAACTGAAATTGCTTTTGTGTTTGTGAAATTTTCATCTAAAATATGCGTTTCTAAAGCAAAATTCTCATCAGTAGATCTTATGCCTATAAAACTTACACTATGATAGCTTTTATTTTCAATCTTTACTAAAGTCGCATATACGCCATCTTTGGGTAAAAAGAAGTCTTTTGTATGTAAATTTAAAGTTGCAAAAAGCTCTTTAGCGCCTATGCCTTGCCCTTTTATGATATTTGCTTGTATAGTATAAAATCTACCTAGAAAATTTTTAGCTTCTTTGACTTTTGCTTCTTTAAGTAAGGTTTTAATCATACTTGTATGAACACTTTTATTTTGAATTTTAAACTCATCTACGATGATAGTGTTTATACCACAAAGACTTTGTATGTCTTTGGCACTGCATTTTCTTTCTTTGCCAAATTTAAAATCATAACCTACAATGATCTTTTCTAGTTTGGGAAATTCTTGCTTTAAAAGCTTTAAAAAATCCTCGCCTTTATAGTCCTTGATTTTATCAAAATCACAAAAAATCAAAGGAAAATCAACCAAATTTACTCTAAAATCCTTAGGTGTTAGGGCTTCTTTTTCCTCTTTAGTGATGATAAATAAGGCACCATTTTCATCTAAATGCTTAAAAAGCTCAAAATGCCCCAAATGCATACCATCAAAACGCCCCATGGCTAAATTTGTGATCTTAGTTTTTTCTATAGGCGTAGAAAAACTCAACATTACCTTCTTTTCCTTTTAAGTGTGACTCTTGACTTGCTTGCAAGATCCAACCAAGCTTTACACAAGCTTTTTCAAAGCTTTCTTTAGCATTTTTGATGGCTTTGGTATCTTTTACCACTCCGTTTTTATCACGCTTAGCATTTTTACCTACTTCAAATTGAGGTTTAAAAAGCAAGATGATAAGATCTTTAGCAAGTTTATCTATATGAAAAATCAAATGTGTTAAAGATATAAAACTCACATCACAAGTGATAACATCATATAAAATTTCACTTTTAAACTCACGCAAATCAGTGTTTTCACAAATTTGGATATTTTCTAAATTTCTTAAGCTCTCATGAAGTTGGTTAGAGCCTACATCTAAAGCTGTGATGTGTTTAGCATTATTTTGGTGTAAAATTTGCACAAAACCTCCGGTCGATGAACCTATATCTAAACAAATTTTATCTTTTATGGTAAATGTATGCTCTTGTAAAAAATGCTTGAGCTTAAAAGCAGCTCTGCTTACAAAAAGCTCTTCTAAAAGCGTGAGTTTTAAACTCTCATCTTCTAAAGGATTTAAAGATGTGATTTTAAAAGAGGTTTTTTTAAACTCGCCATTGAGTAAAATTTGCTTGTTTTCTATAAACTCACAAGCTTTGTTGCGAGAAATGTTTAACTTTGCACTTACAAAGACATCATACCTCATCATCGTTACCTAAAAGAGCATTAAACTCAGCTTCATTAATACATTTAACCCCTAAGTTTTGAGCCTTTTCAAGCTTTGAGCCTGCTTCACTTCCATATAATACAAAGTCAGTTTTCTTAGACACACTTGAACTTACCTTTGCTCCAAAGCTTTCGATTAGTTCTTTAAAATGATCGCGTGATTTGCTTAAAGTGCCTGTGATAACAAAGGTTTTATTAGAAATATTATCATTTATAATAAGCTCTTTTTTCTCATCCTCTAAATGCAAAATTTCATAAAAATGCTTAATGCGATTTGCATTGACATGGGTAAATTCTTCTAAGCTTTTAGCCATTTGCTCGCCAAAGCCTTCTAAATTTGCATAAGCTTCATAGCTTTGCATAAACCATTCAAAGCCAAAAGATTGAGCTAGTTTTTTAGCTGCTACTTCTCCGATATGCTCTATACCCAAAGCAGTGATAAACCTTGATAAGGGGCATTTTTTTGCATTTTCAATAGCACTTAGAAGATTGTTGATTTTTTTCTCTTTAAAGCCTTCTAAGTCTTCAAAATCGCTGTATTTTAAGAAAAATATGCTTTCTATGTTAGCGATTTTTCCTTCTTTAAATAAAAGCTCGACGATATTTTCTCCAAGGCCGTCTATATTTAAACACTTTTTAGATACAAAATGTATAATGGAATTTACAAGCCTTGCTTTACAGTCTAGGTTTTGGCATTTTAAAAAAGCACCCTCATCTAAAAGCTCACTTAAACACTCAGGACAAAGAGTTGGTTTAGTGATCTTACTTTCTAAACCATCACGCCTTTGAGTAAAAACTTTAGTGATTTTAGGTATAACATCTCCACTTCTTATCACACTTACGCTATCGCCTATCATCACTCCAAGTCTAGCTATCTCATCAAAATTATGTAAGGTTGCAGACTTTACGATAACCCCATCTAAATTTACAGGCTCTAAAACCGCCACAGGAGTAACCACCCCACTTCTTCCAACTTGTAAATTAACCCCAAGTAATGTTGTAGTTTTTTCCAAAGCAGGAAATTTAAACGCGGCCATAAATTTTGGAAATTTCACTGTATAACCCAAAAGCTTACAATGAGCTAAATCATCTACCCTTACAACCATACCATCCATCATCATAGGCTTTTGATCTCTTTTTTCTAAAAGCTCGTGATATTTTTCTAAAACCTCATCTAAAGTCTTAACACAAAAAACAAAATCATCTTTTAAAAAACCAAGACTTCTTACAAACTCCATTACTTCAGAGTGCTTGCTAAATTCTAAAGAATTCTCCCCCACTCCCCAAGGATAAAATTTTAAATTTCTTTCTTTTGTAATGCTTGTATCAAGCTGTCTTAAAGAGCCACTTGCTGCGTTGCGTGGGTTTGCAAATAAGCTCAAGCCATCTTTAGCTCTTTTTTCATTGATTTTTTCAAAATCTTCTTTTAAAATCACCACTTCACCACGAATTTCTATCTTGTCTTTATAAGGAATTTTTTGAGGTATGTTTGATATTTCTTTTACATTTAAAGTAATATCCTCGCCCACTTCTCCATCACCCCTTGTAGCACCGCTGATTAAAATACCATTTTCATAAGTAAGATTTAAACTTGCTCCATCAAACTTAGGTTCTATGAAAAAATCAAACTCACATTTAGCTCTTTTTGCCCAAGCTCTAAGCTCAGCTTCATCAAAAACATCTTCCATAGACCACATTTTTGCACTATGTGCAAGTTTATGAAACTCACTTTGTATAGTTGGGGCGATATTTTGCGTAGGAGAATCTTTAGAAATCTTTTCTTGATAAAGCGTTTCAAATGCTTTTAACTCTCTTATAAGTTTATCATATTCCTCATCGCTTGCTAAAGGCTCATCATCTTCATAATAAGCCCTCATCCATTCTTTTGCCAATTTTACCTTTTCTAAATACTCTTGATAAGTCATTACTACTCCAAAGAAAGTTCATCCATAACTTTTGCAAGTTCAAACATTTGCTTATGTTCATACACATCATGCGCTCTTATAATACTTGCACCATTTTTAAAAGCCTCTAAATGCAAATAAAGTGTGCCCGCTAGTCTTTGCTCAACACTTGAGCTAAAATAAGCATTTATCATACTTTTCCTACTAGCTCCGATTAAAAGTTCTTTTTCAAAGCGTAAAAAATGCTCTAAATGCTTGATTAACATCATATTATGCCAAGGACTTTTACCAAAACCAATGCCAACATCTAAAATCACATCTTCTAAACCAAGCTCACTTAGTCTTTCTAGCTTTTGCACAAAAAAATCATCAAGCTCAGCTAATACATCTTCATAATGTGGGTTATCTTGCATATTTTGTGGGGTATTTTGTATATGCATGAGTGTATAAGTGGCTTTGTATTTTAAAGCTAGTTTGGCTAAATTTTCATTTTTAAAACCGGTGATATCATTAATAAGCTTAAAGCCTTTATTTAAAGCATATTCTAAACAATACTCATCAAAACTATCTAAACTAAAAATACATTTTTCATAAAGTTTTTCTTTATAGATTAAATCTAGGGTATTTTTTAAGCGTTTAAACTCTTCTTCTTTCCCGCAATACACACTACCAGGTCTTGAAGAAACCCCGCCTATATCTATATAATCAGCCCCTTGAGAAATCATGAGTTCGATTTTTTCTAAAACTTCATTTTCTTTAACCCTACTTTGAGCGTTAAAACTATCTTCATTAATATTAATCACACCCATAATTTTTGCATATTTTGGTTTAGCGAAATTAGACTTTAAAAATAGTGCTAAATTTTTAAGCTTAAAATCTTGTAGTTTTTCTTTTTCTATAAGCTTTTTAGCTTGATCTTGTGTTACCATAAGTAAGGCATTAGTATGTTCTTTACCTAGTATAACTTCTTTGTGGGTTACAAGTTCAGCTCCAACCCTTAGTGCGTCTTGTTTAAGTATATTTGCAGCAGGTGCTCTTAGTTCTTTGATAAGAAAAAAATGAATTTGAGTTTTTTCACTCATAATTTTCTCACCTGCTTTATGTGGCTTTATATATTTAGAAATTTGCTCAAAGTCTGTGTTGGGATTGATTTTAATGATTTTCATTTTTTCTCTCGTGTAAAATTAAAGCTATAGTGCTTAGTAAAATAGTTGGCTTTGCATTTAATTTAGCAAGCTCATAAGCTTTATAAAAAAATTCAATTTCTTCATCGTTTAATTTTATATCTTGTTTAAAGCACTCATGACTTAAAGCACTAATTAAATCCAAACACTCATGCTTGTCTATATTTTCATATTGTTTTAATAATGAAGCAATTTGAGCTAGATCCATTTTTTTAAGATCTAAATTTAAAGACATCTTTTCTTTTTGAATTTTATGCTTTTCTATGATAAATCTTGAAAGTATAGTAGGTAAAAAAACATTTTTTGAAGGAGCTACGATAATAAAATATACATTTTTTGGTGGCTCTTCAAAAAGTTTTAATAAAAAATTTTGTGCTTCTTCACGAAAAGACTTAGCTAGTATAACAATAATTTTAGCTTGTGCTTCAGCCATATAACTTTCTTTCATAATAGCCCTTGCCGTTGCTTGAGCGTTTTTGTCATAAGTTAAGTCATTTAATCTTAATTCTAAATCAGGGTTTTTAGGTATGAAAAATCTAAGATTTTTTGTTCCATATTCTTCTGTGAGTTTTTCTTGCATAAACTCAAAATCATTATGGATAATGATTTTATTTCTTAGATTCAAATTTCTACCTTAGAAAAAAGCACAGCCTCTAAGCTTTGCTCAAATACTTTATATAAAGAAATAAGTTTATAGTCTAATTCCTTATCGCGTGAGGAAAGATAAAAGCTATTTTGCAATTGCTCATCAAAAAGCCAAAGCATACTTTCTGCTTTAGAATTAGCGATTTTAAATTTAAATCCTGTATTAGTTCCTATATAAAAAAAAGCATAACCATTAGGAAAAGAAATACTTAAAAGATCATTTAGCAAATCTATATCTTCTTGGGTATTGCAAGCCTTATTATAAATTCCTTTTAAAGACACAAAAGGCACTAAAGGTCTTGTGGTACTAGCATTGATTTGGCTTAAAAAATACTCTTCAAACCATGTTCTTTGCTCATCAGTAATCACAATAAAAGTATAACCTTGTAAAAGCAAAGCTAATTTAGAAGCTATCAAAGGCGACCATTCAAGACGCCTTTCTTCTAACCAACTTGTATAAGTGCCATTTTCTCGGATTTGCTCTAGGGTAAATTTTAAAAAACTATTGCTCATTTATACATCTAGTTTATAAACTTCATGCAATACTCTTACAGCTAATTCACCATATTTTTCATGCACGATAACTGAAATTTTAATTTCGCTTGTAGAAATCATTTGTATGTTAATATTTTCATTTGCCAATGCTTTAAAAGCTGCTGAAGCTACTCCAGAATGTGATTTCATACCCACACCCACAACTGAAACTTTTACCACTGCACTATCTGTTTCTATATTAGCATTAGCACCTAAAACTTTTTTCATAGCATTAGTTGCTAAATCAAGCTCGTTTTCAGGCACAGTAAAGCCCAAATTTGTAGCTCCATCTACACCTACATTTTGGATAATCATATCTACATTGATATTTTCATTTGCCAAAGTTCCAAAAATTTCAGCAGCAATTCCTGGCTTATCATCAATATTTCTTAAAGTAACCCTTGCTTGGTTTTTATCTAGTGCTATACCACTAACCAAAGCTTGTTCCATATTTTCCTCCTTAGTAATGATCGTCCCTTCATTTTCATTAAAGCTACTTCTAGTAACTAATTTTACATTTAATTTTTTAGCAAGCTCTACAGAGCGATTTTGTAAAACTTTAGCTCCCAAACTTGCAAGCTCTAGCATTTCTTCATAAGAAATTTTATCTAGCTTTTTAGCCTTTGGTTCAATTCTAGGATCGGTAGTATATACCCCATCTACATCAGTATAAATTTCACACAAATCAGCATTTAAAGCTCCTGCTAATGCAACTGCACTTAAGTCACTTCCACCACGACCTAAAGTAGTAACATTACCCATTTTGTCGATACCTTGAAAGCCAGCAACTACTACAATATACCCCTCATCTAAGGCTTTATTGATATTTGTAGTATCAATGTGTTCAATTCTTGCTTTAGTATAAACATCATCTGTAATAATCCCTGCATTGCGTCCGGAAAATGCAGTAGCTTTTAAACCCATTTCATTTAATGCAATAGCAAGTAAAGATGAAGTTACACGCTCACCACTACTTAAAAGCATATCCATCTCACGACCTGAAGGATTTTTACTAAAATGATGTGCAAAATCAATAAGCTCATTAGTAACTCCACTCATTGCAGAAACTACTACAACTAACTTATCGCAAGTTTTTTTACTTTTTGCCACTCTTTTAGCAACTTCATCAATACGCTCAAGCGTTCCTACACTCGTTCCCCCATATTTTTGTACGACCAGCATTAAATATACCCCCTTTCTTTAAAATATTTTAAAACTCTAATATATATAGGCTTTTTAAAATGATTAATCATATCATACACATCTTCTAATGAAGCAAATTTATAAGCATCAAATTCAGGATTTTTAGTATTTAGATTAACAACAGCTTTGTTTTTTAATCTAACTAAAAAATATTTTTGATTTTGACCATCATAAGGATACATTTTTTGTGCAACCTTAGGTGGAAAATCATAACTAATCCATTCAGGATGTTCGGCTAAAATTTCAATCTCATCTGTACCTATTTCTTCTTTTAATTCTCTAAATAACGCACTTTTAGCATCCTCTCCCTCATCTATTCCACCTTGAGGAAACTGCCATATATTTTCCATATCATTGCGTTTAGCGAGTAAAATTTTACATTCAAAAGGATAAGCTGATGATAGCACTATTGCGGCTACATTTGGCCTATATTTTTTTTCTTTTTCCATGATTTTCTTATCCTTGACTTTTTAATAATATAATTCTAACAAAAAAATACGAATTTATAATCACATTTTAAAGAAGTTTTATGCATTTATATATACATATACCATTTTGCGAAAGTAAATGTTTTTATTGTTCTTTTACTTCACTTAAAAAAAAAGATTTTGAAAAAGATTATCTAAACGCATTAATGCAAGATATAAAATATCAATTAGATTTTTTCAAGCTTGATAAAAATTCCATAAAAACTATTTTTATAGGTGGTGGTACTCCTAGTTTAATGAGTGTTAATTTTTATGAAAAAATTTTTATTTTTTTGCAAAGTTATTTACAAAAAAATAATGAAATAAGCATAGAAGCAAATCCTAACTCAAGCAATTTTTCTTGGCTTAAAGAGATAAAAAATTTAGGTTTTAACCGCATTTCTTTTGGGGTGCAAAGTTTTCATGAAAAAAAATTACAATTCCTTGGGCGTATTCATGATCAAAAAAACATTTTTACAAGTATAGAAAATGCAAAAAAAGCAGGATTTAATAATATAAATTTAGACTTAATTTATGATACAAAACTCGATGATAGTAAAATGCTTGATTATGAAATTTCTAAACTCGCTTTAATTGATATTAGCCATGTGAGTGCTTATAATTTAACTATAGAAGAAAAGACAAGATTTGCTAAAAAATTTCATTATAAAAAAAATGCTCCACGCCTTGCAAAGCATTTTATCAAAGCAATTGAAAATCTTGGTTATAAACAATATGAAATCAGTAATTTTGGACAAATTTGCAAACATAATCTTGCTTATTGGCAAGGAAAAGACTATATAGGATGTGGTTTAAGCGCAGTAGGATTTTCAAAAAATCAAAGATTTTATACTAAAAAAAGTTTAAAAGATTATATAGCAAATCCCTGTTTTAGGGAGGTTGAAAATTTAAATTCAAAAGATTTGTGTTTAGAGCATATTTTTCTAGGACTTAGAAGCATTATAGGAGTGGATGAAACAAAGCTAGAACCTTTAGAAAAAGAAAAGGCAATGTTTCTTAGCAAAAAAGGGAAATTAGTATATAAAAATGGAATTTTTTATAATACTAATTATCTTTTAAGCGATGAACTAGCTTTGTATATTAGCACTTAAGCTTTGCATTCACAAGAAATTCTTTTAAATTCAGGAAGCTTTATAGAAAGTTCATTGATATTTTTTAATATATCGCTGCAAAAATTATTTAAATTTTCTTTTACTCCATAATACGCCCAAACACCCTGTCTATCTACTTCTAAAAAATTAGCTTCTTTTAAAATTTTTAAATGTCTTGAAAGCCTTGATTGACTCATATTTAAAGAGCTTTGCAAATCACACACACAAAGTTTTCCATATTTTTGTAAAAAAGCTAGGATTAAAATCCTGCTTTCATCATTAATTGCACTTGTTATTTTTAAAAATTCTTGCATAAAATTCCTTATATAAAAAACATTAAAAGTCCAAAACTAATTGCAATAAAAACAATCATACCTGCAAATAAAAACAAAAAGCTTGTTTTAAAAATTCTTTTAAGCAAAATAAGCTCAGGTAAAGAACACCCTGCTCCTGCTATTAAAAAACTCATCATTATACCAAGCGGAATTCCACTGGTAGTTAAAGCTAGTGCTACAGGAATCATAGCAGTGCAATTCATATAAAGCAAAACCCCTATAAATGCTGCTATAAATACACCCAATACCCCATAATCTTTCATATAATTTTGAAAAAAATCTTGCGGAAAAAAGCCGTGTATAAAAGCCCCAATACCCATACCAATAATAATATATGGCAGAATTTTTTTGTATTCATTAAAGCTTTGCATAAATAATATTTTGATTTTATTTTCTTTTGTTTTAGTCTTAAATTTTAAAATTTTACTGCTAATTTTAGAATTTTTAACAAAAATAGAACTAGGTTTTTCACAGCATAAACTTTTAGAAGTATCATTAGAACAACACTTTGAAGTTTGCTCTAAATCATTTTTTAAAAAATCTTCATTAAAAAATCTTTGAGTGTTTATTTTTGAAACACAAAAAGCAATAAATAAAATCACGCTAAATAAAAATCCCACATAAAATAAAGAGATTTTTAAGCCAAAACTTACTACAAACATCACTACTATAATAGGATTAATTAAAGGCGAAGTTATCAAATAAGCTATACATACTCCAAGTGGTACTTTAGCTTTTAAAAATGCATTTAAAAGCGGTATGCTTGAACATGAACAAAAGGGAGTTAAACTACCCAAAAGAATAGCCTTTATATAACTTACAAAAGAATCTTTCTTTAAATGTTCATTGAAAAATTTAGCATAACGCTCATTAAGATAAGCAATGAGCATACTAACTAATATAAATAAAATAGAAATTTCAACAAATAAAATCAAAAAATCTTTAAAAATAAAAAATAACTTTTCCATAATCTTTCACTCCATTTCATTTTAAAATAAGCATAACAAAAATATATTAATATATCAATATATCTTTATATATTAATATTATAAAAGTAATAGTATTTTTAAGTATTTTTATGTAAAATGCAAACTATATATTTAAGCGAAAGAAGATAAAATAATGAGTTTTGGAGAAATTTTAGTTATTTTAGTTATAGCTATTTTAGTTCTTGGGCCTGAAAAACTACCTTCAACTATAGTTGAAATTGCAAAAATTTTAAAAGCCATTAAAAGTAATATTGATGAAGCAAAAGCAAGTATCAATAAAGAATTAAAAATAGCAGAGTTAAAAGATGAAGCACAAAAATACAAAGATGAATTTTCACAAACTAACGAAAATATCAGAAAAAAACTGAGTTTTGAAGAATTTGATCAACTCAAAGAAGATATTTTAAATAATACCAAAGAGTTAAAAAGTGAAATTAATGATTTAGAAAAAGATATACAAGAACTTTCGCGTGTAGAAGAAAAAACTCAAAAAGATGAAAAAAATACTCAAAAAATGGAAAGCTAAGAATGTTTGAAGAATTAAAACCACATTTAGTAGAACTTAGAAAAAGATTATTTATAAGCGTAGCTTGTGTTGTTGTAATGTTTTTTGTATGCTTTAGTTTTAATAGTTATATTATAGATATACTAAAAGCACCCGTTGAAGCAGCTTTACCTGAAATTTCAAAACAAATGACTTTCGTTGAATTACAAGAGCCTTTATTTACTGCAATGAAAGTTTCATTTTTTACAGCTTTTTTGATTTCTTTACCGGTTATTTTTTGGCAGTTTTGGAAATTCGTAGCACCAGGACTTTATGATAATGAAAAAAGATTAGTAGTGCCTTTTGTAAGCTTTGCTAGCATTATGTTTGCACTTGGAGCTTTGTTTTGTTATTATATAGTCATACCTTTGGCTTTTAAATTTTTAATTGATTTTGGGGTGCAAACTCAAGATTTTAAACCTTTAATCAGCATAGGCTTGTATGTGGGATTTTTTACTAAACTTGTAGTTGCCTTTGGCTTAGCGTTTGAAATGCCTGTGATAACCTTTTTCTTTGCCAAACTTGGACTTATTGATGATGCATTTTTAAAAAAACACTTTAGGGTTTCAGTTTTAGTAATTTTTGTTTTTTCAGCTATGATGACACCACCTGATATAATCTCACAATTTTTAATGGCCGTTCCTTTGTGCGGACTTTATGGAATTTCTATTTACATAGCCAAAAAAGTTAATCCTAGTCAAAAAGAAAATGATGAAAACGATTGATAAAGATCTTTTGCTTTCTAGTTATGATTATGATTTACCTAATGAACTTATAGCAAATTTTCCTATTTTACCCAAGGAGAATGCTAAACTTTTAGTTTATGAAAGATGTAAAGATCAAATTTTACATTTACATTTTAAGGACTTAGCTAAAATTTTACCACCTTGTGAAATCATCTTTAATGACACTAAAGTAATAAAAGCAAGAATTTATGGATTTAAAGAAAGTGGTAGCAAAATAGAACTTTTCATTAATCATCCTTTAAAAAATAATAATTTTTTAGTTCAAATTCGTGGCAAGGTTAAAGAAGGACAAATTTTATATTTTGAAAATTCTTTAAAAGCTAAAATCAAAAAATTACACGATGATGGCACAAGAGAAGTAGAATTTTTTAATGATGAAAAAAAATTCAATCATCATGAAGTTTTTGAAATTTTAGAAAAAATAGGCCATATACCTTTACCACCATATATTAAAAGAGCAGATGAAGCACAAGATAACATTAACTATCAAAGCATTTTTGCCAAAAATCAAGGTGCGGTTGCTGCACCCACTGCAAGCTTGCACTTTGACGAAGCAATTATAAAAGAACTTAAAAAAAATCATAATATCCATACTATCACACTTCATGTTGGTGCGGGAACTTTTAAAGGTGTAGAATGCGAAGATATACGCGAGCATAAAATGCATTCAGAATTTTTCTATGTTGATGATGAAACTTGTGCTTTGATTAATTCTTCTAAAAAAATACTTGGTGTAGGCACCACAGTTACTCGTTGCATAGAGTATTATCATAGAAAAAAATTAAAAGAAGGTTTTTGTGATTTGTTTTTACACCCACAAAATACCCCACAAAGACTTGATTTTTTACTCACTAATTTTCACTTACCAAAATCAACTCTTATTATGCTTGTGGCCTCTTTTATAGGTAGAGAAAAAACTTTAGAACTTTACCATGAAGCTATAAAAAACAAATATCGTTTTTATTCTTATGGCGATGGAATGCTAATCATTTAGCTTTTTTCTTAATATATTTTTTATCAATATAACCCAAATCTATAAGTTTTTGATAAATTTTAGCAAGTACAGGTCCGCCTGCGCTACTACCACTTTTTCCATGTTCGATTAAAACTACTACTACATATTGAGGTTTTTCATAAGGCGCATAAGAAGTAATCCAAGCATGAGATCTTAAAAAATACTCTAAATCCTCTTCTTTAATACGCTTTTTTTCACTTTGGGAAATTCCAACTACTTGAGCTGTTCCTGTCTTGGCTGCTATAGTAATAGGAGAATTTCTTAAAAATCTTGCCGTAGTTCCACCATCAACATTGGCCACCTCATACATCGCACGCCTTAAAAGTGGAAGTTTTGATAATTCAAAAGTCGTAAAAACACTTTCATTATTGTCAAAATTTACCTTAGTAACATTATCATCAATACTATGTAAAAAATGCGGTGTGATATTTTTAGCCGTAGCAATCATAGCTGTAAATTTAGCCACTTGCATAGGAGTAGCAAGAAAATCACCTTGACCTATGCTTGTATTTAAAGTTTCACCTTGATACCAAGGTTGATTGTATTTTTCTTTTTTCCAAATTCTATTAGGAACTGTTCCTATAAATTCATTAGGTAAATCTACTCCTGTTTTTGTACCAAAACCTATTCTTTCAAAAACAGAACTAATAATGTCAATACCAACCTCCAAAGCTCCTTTATAAAAATATACATCACAGCTTTCTCTAATAGCATCTGTCATATCTACATAACCATGACCTATAGCCTTCCAACATCTAAATTTTCTACCACCAAGTTCAAAGTTAGAATCACACAAATATTTATGATTTTCATTCACTTTTCCACTATCTAAAAATGCTAAAGCTGTTCCCATTTTTATAACTGAACCTGGAGGATAAAGACCATTAATGAGTTTATTAGTAAAAGGATGGTTTAAATCATTAGAAAGTTTATCCCATTCTTCTTGACTAATACCGGTAACAAAAGGATTGAGATTATATTCAGGAAAACTACCCGCTGCTAAAATAGCTCCACTTTTTACATCCATTACTATAGCAGTGCCTGCTAAATTTTCAAAAATACTAGCCAAGTATTCTTGCAAATCAAGATCAATGCTTAAAGTGATATTACTTGAAGTAGGTTTTTTATAAGAAAGTTCTTCTATTTCTTTATTTAACGCATTTACTTTGCTAACCTTTTCACCCTTTTGACCTTGCAAAATTTCATTATAAGAACGCTCTATACCGCTACGCCCTACATAGCTAGTTAATCTTGCAATTTCATTTTCATTCATATCGTTTAAATTTGCTTTTCCAACATAACCTATAACATGGCTAGCTAAAGCATCATAAGGATAAAATCTTTGAGTAGTAGATTTAACTTGCATATTTTCACGCAAATTAAGCTTAGTAAAATGCTTAATCATAGCATCATATTCTATAAATGGAACTACTTCTATATAATCTTGATTATAGTAAGAATCTGCTTTTATATAATTTCGTTTTAATTTAGTTATGTTTAAATCAGGAAAAGCATCTACTATAACTTGCAATTCCTGCTCTAAAAGATTTCTGTTTTTCTTTTTTATATACAAATATGGCTTTATAGAGATTGAAAAACCTAATTTATTTACTGCTAAGGGCCTACCTTTAACATCTAAAATTTGCCCTCTTACAGGTGCTAAAAATTGCGTTTTAATGGCATTTTGTTTAGCTATTTCTTCATAATAAACATTAGATTTAATGCTTATATAATACACTCTAGCAAGTAAAAGTATAAAAAAACAAGCTATAAACCCCATCACCAAACGCATACGCATATTAGATTTTCCCTTTAAAAATAACAAAAGAAATCAAAGCTTCAACGACAAAAAACCATAGATATTCAATACCAAATTTTAAAATTTGACTATTATCTAAATACGCCAAAAATACATCAAAAAGATAGATAAAAATATAAGCACAAAAGGTAAATATAACGAGCAAATAATGGCCTAGTTTTAATTTACTTTTAAACCAATCAACAAAAAGATGATAAAAAACAAAAAAAGCTATCCAAGAACTAAAAAGATAAAATCCATGGATAATATCAATTAATAAAAGATAAAACAAAGAAAAATACCATCTAAAATCAAGCTTATTAAGAGTTCTTTCTTTTTCTTTTAAAAGCACTATCATATAACAAAAAAACACGCCAAACAAAGGAGGCATCCAATAATAAACAGAGCTTAGCACTTGATAAAAAATCAAAGATAAATAAAAAAATAAATAAGAAAAATCAAATCTATTTTTTACTAAATTTCTACTCCTCATTAAAACCTAAGCTCTCTAAAATAATTTTTTGTTCTAATTTATCAATACCACTTTTTTTCAAATTTGAAACTAAAATGGCATTTTTATTTACATTTAAAATTTTTACTTTTTGACTTTGATTGAGCTTATCTGCTTTTGTATAAACTATTATTTTTTTTTGATCAGCTCTAATAAAAGAATCTAAATACAAATCCAAATTTGCATCAATATCTAAATTTTCATGTCTTGAATCTATTAGATGAATAAAAAGCTTGATAGAACTACGCTCTTTTAAAAACTCATCTAAATTTTTGTTCCAAATAGCCTTAGTTTTTTTGCTCACTTTAGCATAGCCAAAACCAGGTAAATCGATAAACATCAATTTAAATTTATCCTCATCTTTTTTACAATCAACTTCAAAAAAATTAATGAGTTGGGTTTTGCCTGGAGTTGAAGAACTTTTTGCTAAATTTTTATTCTTACAAAGAGTATTAATCAAAGAACTTTTTCCTACATTAGAGCGACCTAAAAATGCAATTTCGGTATATATAGGCTGTGGAGCTTCATTTATTTTAGAAGCAGAAGTTAAAAATTTAGCATTTAATATCATTCTTTTACTTCAAATACAAATTTAGCAGGTTTTTTATCTTTACTAACTACTCTATAAGTCATATTTTTTCTATCTACTATGATTTTATCACCTATAAGCTCTTTTTTTGACTGCACTTCTATAATTTTTGCATTACCATTAATTTCATATGTATCTTTAGCTACATTATAAACAAACTCATCACCACTTCCATGATAAATCTTATCTTTCATCATAATTTTAAATTTAGCATCTTTAGTAGCTATATACTTAATAGGTTGTTTATTTTTCATATAAATGACTAATTTTTGCGAATTTAAAATATCTTTACCTTTTTTTACTTCCACATCACCGGTTAATATGCTCGTTTCATTTTTCTCATCCAAATAAAAATCTTTAGCATAAACTTCTATTTTTTGAGCACTAAATGCAAATAAATTTAACAAACACAAAAAAATTATTGCTCTAAAAACCATGCTTTTATTCCTTGAATTTTTAATTCTTTTTGATTCACATCATATAAAAAATTATCCCCAAAAACCTCATTTAACCCTATATATGCCTTAAATTTTTCATTGGAAAATAAAATTTTATTTTTCATATCATAAATTGCTTTTTGAGTAAAAATAGAAGTTTGATTTTGATCAAAATAACTTACATTACCTTCTAAAATGGATTTTTCATCATTTCTTACTAATAAATCCGAACTTAAATTATAATCAAGTGCTTGCACTTTAAAATCATCAAAAATATCTTTATCTTGGTATTTTACCCAACGACTTGCTTGATAACTAGCTTTTGTAACAGATGTATTAAGCTCATAATCAAGCACATCAAAAGCTTGCATATTTGCCACATCTACCTTTTGCGGTTTTATTGCAAACAAATAAGGATCTTGAGTACTTAAAATCACCATAACAAAGGCAAATAAACTCATTAATATAGCAAAAATTTTTATCGCCAAAGTTTATCCCATTGAGCTTGCATATTATTATGTTCAATTAAAATTTCTATCATCTCACTTACCGCCCCATTGCCACCTTTTCTATTTAAAACTTTATCAGTTTTTAAAGCCTTATGTGCATCTTTTGGTTTAAAACTATAAGCAACTGCTTCAAGTAAACTCATATCATTATAATAATCCCCAATAGCAGCACATTGAGAAAAGTCTAAATTTAATTTTTCTAAAATTTCTTTAGCGCAAGTTAATTTATCACTAATACCTTGATATACTAGATCAATTTTTAAATCTCTAGCTCTAAAATACACACATTCGCTAGTCCTGCCTGTAATAATAGCAACTTTTTTGCCAAGCTTTTGCCAAGCCTCAATTGCTGCACCATCTTTTACATTAAACTCTTTAATTTCACCATAATTTTGTGTGTAGATGATTTTACCATCTGTTAGACAACCATCTACATCTAAAAAAATAAGCTCTATCATAATTTTACTCTCTTACTATAAACGCACCAGGAAAAGAACCACCATCAACAAAATCCCTTGCCTCTTGCTCGCTTCTAAAGCCTTTTAAAAATACTCTATGTAAACCATCTTTAGCACTTGTTTGTATTGTTGAAGTATAAGAATTATAATTTTTATATCTACTTGCTATTAACTCTGCGCCACTTTTATTTCTAAATGCCCCAATTTGCACCATAAAAGCTCCGCCTTGGAAAATATGGCCACTATCAGCAATCTCCCCACTGCTACCTAAATTAGAATTAGTATGCACTGAACCTGAATTTGCACTTGTTCCAAAACCAATTACTTCAAGTCTTACAGGAGCTGTTCCTGCTTGAATCATATCAATATCTCTTGCGGCCATATTAGATAAATCTATAATCCTACCTGCTACAAAAGGTCCTCTATCATTTATTCTTACGGTAGTTTGGCGATGATTTTTTAAATTAGTTACCTTTACTATAGTATTCATAGGTAAAGTTTTATGAGCTGCTGTATAAGCATGTTGATCATAAGTTTCACCATTGGAAGTTTTTTTACCATGAAAGCCCGGTCCATACCAACTAGCTATACCATCAGCAGTCTCACCTACTTCTACTACGGTTGGATAATATGTTTTACCATTAATAGTATAAGGTTTCATAGTGCCTTTTAAGCCTGTATTATTATGCTTTATACTTTTAAAATCTCTTTCTGGATAATACACAGTAGGTGTGCTAATAGGCACCATATTACAAGCACTAAATAAAACCCCTACACAACTAACGACTAACGACTTTTGTATGAGAGTTTTTTGGTAATTTTTGAGTAGTTTTGATTTTTGCATTGTTATTCTCCTTAATTTTTAACACAAGTTTTTGATTAATATTAATCAAGTTTCCTTTGATTTTATTATATTCTTTAATGCTTTCAACACTAATTTTATGTTTTTTTGCAATAGTATAAAGACTATCACCCTTTTTTACTATATAAATTTTTGTATGCGGAATAGTTGTATCCACTTTAGCTAGCTTTACATTCTCTAATGCATTTTCCACAGCCACACTTTTACTTAAAGGAATATACATATAATAATCTTTTTTATCAGGCGGAGTAAAGTCATAATTAAAATGTGGATTATAACGCTTAAATTCATTATAAGACATCTTAGCTACTTTAGCAAGCTCTCTTAAAGAAACACTTGGTGGAACAGGTATTTTTTTAACTTCACTCGATAGAGCATAATTAAGCAAAGCACTATCTTGTGAAATCAAAAAATCATTATTATTAGCCAAAAATGCCATAGTAAGAATTTTTCTAATAAAAATTCTAGTTTCCAATGGTAAATATTTTTTATCAGGATCAAGCAAGATTCTTAAATCATCACTTTTTGCTTTTTTTATAGCTTGGCGTAATTTACCATCGCCACAATTATAAGCTAAAATTGCTAAATACCATTTTCCAAACTGCTCTTTTAATTGCTTTAAATAAGCAATGGCTGCATAAGTTGATTTGACTAAATCTCTTCTTTCATCAACATAAGGATCTATTCTTAAACCTAAAGTTTGTGCTGTTGGCTTCATAAACTGCCAAACACCTACTGCTTTAGTTCTAGAAACACTATGAATTTTTAAACCAGATTCTACAATTGCCAAATATAAAAATTCTTGAGGAATATTTTCTTTTTCTAAAATTTTACGGATAATTGGAGTGATTTTATAAAATTCTCTCATGGTATCAACTAAAGTTTTAGAATGCATATTTAAAGAAGATTCTTTAAATTCTAAAAATAACATATCACTAAGATAGCTTGCTTCTATGTCTAAATTTCTTAAAATTTGAGCTTGCTGAGTATAATATTCAGGAGTTACCTGCAAGGCTTTAGCATTTAAACATAATAATACTAATATAAAAAATATAAAGTTTTTTTTCATTATAAACCTTGAAAAAACAAACGATTAGCATTTAAATTCGTAAGTTTTACTACTTCAACTTTAGATAATTTTAAAAGATCAGATATTTTTTGTGCTACAAAATGCGTTAAAATAGGATCATTTACTTTGCCACGATGTGGTTCTGGAGTTAAATAAGGCCCATCTGTTTCCAAAACAAGTTTATCCTTTGGAATTTTAGGTAAAATTTCCACTAATTTTTTTGCATTTTTAAAAGTTAAAACCCCGCCTATGCCAAAATAAAATCCTTCATCTGCTAGTTGAAGTAAAAGCTCGCTTGCATTAAAGCAATGCAAAACACCGCCTTGCAATTCTTTTGAGTATGTTTTTAGAATATTAAAGCTGTCTTCATTAGCTTCACGCACATGCACAATCAATGGCTTTTTATATTCAATAGCTAGTTGTATTTGAGCTATAAAAACTTCTTTTTGTCTTGTTTTAATAGTATCATCATTAGTATTTAAACGATAATAATCAAGCCCACACTCACCCACTGCGATACATTTTTTATCATCTATAAATTCTTTTAAAACTTCTAAATCAAAATCATCTATATCATAAGGATGCACCCCACAAGAAAAATACACATTATCATAAGTATGTGCTATCTCTCTTGCTCTTGGTAGATCTTTTATATCTGCACCTGGTATAATGATTTTATCTACACCATTTTCAAATGCATGCGTTAACATCTCATCTAAATATCCAAAATAAGCTTGGCTATCTAGATGACAATGAGTATCTATGATTTTTTCACTAAAATCACAATCTAAAAACATACCTCTACCCTATTTTTTCCATTAGCCTTAGCTAAATCTAATGCCTTTTGTGCGTTATTGAGCAAATCTTGCATTTGGCTTCCTTTGCTACCAAAAGCAACCCCCACAGAGATGCTATAATCAACCTCGTCTAAAGCTATTAAAACGCTTTCTTTGGAAATATTAACTCTTATATTTGAAAAAGCTTTTAAAGCCTCTTTATTGCTTATATTTTTTAAAGCAATGTAGAATTTACCATCTTCAATTCTAGTAGCTAAATCCATACCACGAATTTGATCTTTAATCTTTTCGGCTGTATATTTTATCACTCCATCACCGCAATCATAACTTAATTCATAATTAATTGTTGCAAGATTATCAATATCAATCAAAGCCAACGCCATTTCTTCATTTTCTTGTATATCTTCTAAATAATCTAAAAATCTTTTTTCAAAAGTAGCATAATCATCAAGTCCTGTTAATAAATCTTTACCTAAACTATACTCATCTAGCAAAACACATTTTTGCATATAATCTAAACAATTATTTACTCTACAATTAAGTGATTCTTTTTGGAAAGGTCTAATCACATAATCATTCACACCTTTTCTAAAAGCTCTTGCTTCTAATGCATCATCTTTATCCCCAACCATAATCACACCAAGTTCTATTTTAGAATATTTTGAGCGAATTTCTACAAGTAAATCTTCCCCATTAATTACCGGCATAGTAGCATCGCAAATTACTAATTTTGTATCAGGATGATCGCTTAAATAGCTTAGTGCCTCTTCCCCATGAGCTGCTGCTAAAACATTAAAAAGCTGATTGTTTAAGTTTTTCTTCATTTCTGCGCGTAAAGTTACATTTGCAATTGCTAAAATTATCTTAGTTTTATTATTTTTTTGAAGCATTCTAATAGAATTTAACATTTCATTAATACAATCTTCACTTTCTTTTTGAATATAATTAATAATATCTTTTTCCATAAATTTTTTACGAGTTTGTCCGTCATTACTTCCCGTAAGAACAATAGCGGGGATATTTTTTTCTAAAACTACATCAACCACTTCACCATTAGGAGCATCTGGTAAACAAAGATCTACAAAAGCCATAAAATAATCATTTTTCAATAAATCTTTTGCACTATTCATATCAAAAGCAACATCTACCTTTAATCCTAAAGTATTTTCTACTTTTTTTGCTAAAAGTTTAGTTAGCATTTTATTATCATCAATGATTAAAATTTTTTCTTCCATGGTAAAACACTCTCTTTAAATAATTTTAAAAAACTAATTATATCATATTGAAATTTACTTTTTGTTTTTAAAGCAAAGTTCTAGTAAATTCTAAAGCTTCTTGGGTAATATTTTCCCCGCTTACCATTCTAGCAAGTTCTTTTACTCTTTCTTCTTTTTCTATCTTTCTTACCCTACTTTCATTTCCTATTTTTTCTACTAGGAAGTGATTGCTTGCTTTTGATGAAAGCTGTGGTAAGTGTGAAATTGCAAAAATTTGATAAAACTTAGCAAGCTCTTTTAAAACTTCAGCTATACTCATTGCTTCTTTACCGCTTAAATTTGCATCAATTTCATCTAAAAATATTATCCCACTAGCTTTATTAGTAACATTACATTCAGTTGCGATAAAAGAAAGTCTTAAACGATTTATCTCACCTGAGCTTAAATTTTTCAAACTAGCTTCATTTATATTTAAATTCACTTCATCTTTACCTAAAATACTCAAAGCACAATCTTTAACCTCTAATTTAATCTCTTTCATATAAAGTTTTTCAAGATAAAAATTAAATAATTTCTCAAGCTCTTTTAATCTTTTTTTGCGCAAAGTACTTAATTTTTGGCTTTTCTCATCTAAAAGTATTTTAGCATTTTGCACTTTCTCTTCTAATTCTTTTTTTTCAAAACTTAAATTTTCATAATGAGCTAATTCTGCTTTTTTCTTCTCTAAAGCTTCTAAAGTTTCTTCTATACTTCCATATTTTGAAATCAAAGAAGAAAGTTTTTCTATCCTATCAAGCACTTCTTCTATATCAAAATCAAAATCATCAAAACTTTGATTTTCCCACACCACCCTTAGTTCATTTAAACACTCTGAAAAAAATGAACTATCAACATCACTAATTTGCAAAGCTTCAATCACTGCTGATTCTAATTCAAAAATTTTGCTTGCCCTGTTCCAAGCTGCATCAATTTTGTCTTTTTTAGAAAGCCTTTTTTTTAAACTCATCAACTCATCAAATTCGCCTATTTTTGGGTTAATACTTTGGATTTTTTGTATTTCAAAGCTTGTAAATTCTTTTAATTCTTCTACCTTTTTTTCTTCTTCTTGAATTTTTTCTAATTTAATTTTATTTTCTATATATTCTTTATAAACATTTTTATATTCATTTAAAAAATCTTTAAATTTCTTATCTTCTTTTGATTGCATAAAATCAAGTAAGTTTAAAAATCTTTCATTTGAAAACTCATTATTTTCCTTAGCTGAAAGATATTTTACAAATTTCTTAGAAAGTAAGGCTAAATTCTTTTTTGAAATAAGTTGATTATTGACAAAATAACGCGAGCTTTTATCTTTTAAAAGTTTAAATACATTTAATTCTTCATTTTCAATGCCAAACTCATCTAATTCAAGCTCATCATTTAATAAAACTTCCACCATTTTAGCTTCGCTCTCACTTAAAGCAAAAGCTGCCAAAATGGCCTTAAAAAGCACAGACTTTCCAGCACCACTTAAACCAGTAAAGACAGTAAGTCCCGCTTCTAAGTCTAATTTTGCTTGTTTAAAACCTAAATTTTCTTTGATTAAAATACTTTCTATCATCACTTACCCCAATTTAACTTTTCTTTTAAAACTTGGAAATAATCTCTATCTTTTTTATGTATAAAACTAAGTTCTTTCTTGCTAAGCCCTATAAGAATTCTATCATATTCTTTAGGATCAACCACTTCTTGCCCGTCTAAATACAACAAACAATGCTCAACTTTTAGCTCAAGCTCAAAACCATAAGGCAAAACTATAGGCCTTTGAGTTAGAGAATGAGAACAAACCGGAGTTAGAACAAAAATTTCACTCCAAGGATGTACTATAGGCCCACCTGCGCTAATATTATAAGCAGTTGAACCACTTGAACTAGCTATAATCAAACCATCTCCATAATAAGCATTAAAAAGTTTATTTTCAAAGAAAACTTCCACATTTGCCATTAAAGCATTATCACGAGAAAAAACCGCGTCATTAAAAGCAAATTTTTTAATGATTTTATTCTTTTTACAAAGCGTTATTTGAAGCATTTTAGCTTTCTCTATTTTAAAATCATTTTTAAAAAAATCTTTAAAAAAACTTTCTACTTCATTAAAAGAAAAAGCAGTTAAAAAACCTAAATTTCCTGCATTTATCCCTAAAATGGGCTTTTTTGCTTGATAAGCTTGCCTACATAAAGACAAAAACGTGCCGTCCCCACCTAGAGAAATTAAAAAATCTAATTTCTGTAAATCTTTAAGATTATTTTTTTTCTGATCTAATAGCACAAGCTCTATATTTTTTTGCAAAAAAATTGTTTTTAAAAAAGCAATTTGCTCATTTAAATTTGTATTTAACCTGCAAAATAAGCCTACTTTTTGAATTTTTTCTATATTTATACATTTTTTCATAAAAAAATTATAACAAAACTTAGCTAAGCAAAAGAATAAAATACTATAATAACAAAATTGAACAAAATTAAGCTAAGGAAAAATTTTGAGAACTCATTATAATACAGAGCTTAACATACAAAATGTTGGCGAGGAAGTAACATTATGTGGTTGGGTAAATTCTTACCGTGATCATGGAGGTGTAATTTTTATCGATCTTAGAGATCGTAGCGGACTTATACAATTAGTATGTGATCCAGCAGATAATCAAGAAGCACATAATATAGCTTCATCAGTAAGAAATGAATATGTTTTAATAGCACAAGGAAAAATTCGTCCACGTGGCGAAGGACTTGTAAATCCAAAATTAAAAACCGGAGAAATAGAAGTTGTTATAAATAAACTTACTATTGAAAATGAAAGTGCTGTAGTACCTTTTGCTATAGGCGATGAAAGCGTTAATGAAGAATTAAGATTGAAATATAGATTTTTAGATTTAAGAAGCAAAAAACTTTATGATAATTTTGCTCTAAGATCAACTGCTTGTATAGCAACAAGAAATTCTTTAGCAAAAATGGGATTTTTAGAGGTTGAAACCCCTATTTTAACCAAAGCTACCCCAGAAGGCGCAAGGGATTATTTAGTACCATCACGCGTACATCAAGGTGAATTTTATGCCCTACCTCAAAGCCCTCAACTTTTCAAACAACTTTTAATGTGTTCAGGATTTGATAGATATTTTCAAATTGCAAAATGTTTTAGAGATGAGGATTTAAGAGCAGATCGCCAACCTGAATTTACTCAAATAGACATAGAAATGAGTTTTTGTGAGCAAAAAGATATCATAGCTATGGCAGAAAATTTACTTAAAGATATTTTCAAAGCTTGCGGAAAAGAAATTAGCATACCTTTTAGACAAATGAGTTATAAAGAAGCTATGGAAAATTATGGCTCTGATAAGCCTGATTTAAGATTTGATATGAAATTTATTGATGTGATTGATATTTTTGCAAAATCAAATAATGAAATTTTTGCAAATATTGCAAAAGACACGAAGAAAAATCGTATTAAAGCTTTAAGAGTTCCAAAAGGCGATACGATTTTTTCTAAACGCCAAATGCAAAGATTTGAAGAATTTGTGCGTAAATTTGGAGCAGCAGGGCTTGCATTTATACAAATGAAAGAAGATGGTCCTAAAGGCCCACTTTGTAAATTCTTTAGCGAAGAGGACTTAAATGCTTTAATCCAAAGATGTGAATTAGAAGTTGGTGATGTAGTATTTTTTGGCGCAGGGATTAAAAAAACTGTGCTTGATTATATGGGCAGATTTAGATTATTCCTTGCTGATGAAATGAAAATTATCGATGAGGATAAATTAGAATTCTTATGGGTTATTGATTTTCCTATGTTTGAGCAAAATGATGATGGAAGCTATTCTGCAATGCACCATCCATTTACTATGCCAAAAAATATTGATGAGCAAGACTTAGAAGAAATTAATTCTATTGCACATGATGTAGTGTTAAATGGTGTAGAATTAGGTGGTGGTAGTATAAGAATTCACAAAAGTCCTATCCAACAAAAAGTATTTAAGCTTTTAAATATTGATGAAGAAGAACAAAGAAAGAAATTTGGCTTCTTACTTGATGCATTAAGTTTTGGAGCACCACCACATGGTGGTATAGCAATAGGCCTTGATAGACTTATCATGCTTTTAACAAAATCTTCAAGTATTAGAGAAGTTATAGCATTTCCTAAAACACAAAGAGCGCAATGTCTTATGACTCAAGCTCCAAGCGAAGTAAGCAATGAACAAATGAGAGAACTAGGTATAAGATTAAGGGAGAATACTAAATGAAACAATTATTTTTAATCATAGGTGCACCAGGTAGTGGTAAAACAACCGATGCAAGCATTATAGCTACAGATGATGCAAGCATTACTCATTATTCTACAGGTGATTTGCTAAGAGCAGAAGTGGCTAGTGGAAGCGAACTTGGAAAGACTATTGATAGTTTTATTTCTAAAGGAAATTTGGTTCCTTTGGAAGTGGTAGTTAATACTATCATCACTGCTTTAAAAAATGCGCCAACTAATACTATATTAATAGATGGTTATCCAAGAAGTGTTGAACAAATGCTTGAGTTTGATAAGGTATTAAAAAATCAAAGTGAAGTAATTTTAAAAGGTGTGATAGAAGTTAAAGTTAGCGAAGAAGTTGCTAGAGAAAGAGTTTTAGGGCGTGCTAGAGGTGCTGATGATAACGAAGAAGTTTTTAATAATAGAATGAAAGTTTATTTAGAACCTTTAGAAGAAATAACAAATTTTTATACTAAAGAAAATACCCACCATGTAATCAATGGTGAAAGAAGTATTGAAGCTATCGTAGCTGATATGAAAAATTTAATCAATGATTTATTAAAATAAAGGATAAAAAATGGATATTAGCAAAATCAAAGTTGGAGAAGTACCAAATAAACTTAATGCAGTTATTGAAATTCCTTATGGATCAAACATTAAATACGAGCTTGATAAAGAAAGCGGAGCCATCATGGTTGATCGCGTGATGTATTCAGCTATGTTTTATCCAGCAAACTATGGTTTTATACCAAATACTCTTGCAGATGATGGCGATCCTATTGATATTTTAGTATTAAATGAATACCCTATCCAAGCAGGAGCTGTGATTCCTTGTCGTTTAATAGGGGTATTATTAATGGAAGATGAAAGTGGTATGGATGAAAAATTACTTGCTGTTCCTGTAAGTAAAATAGATCCAAGATATGATAATATTAAATGTTTAGATGATTTACCAAAAGCAAGCCTAGATAAAATCAAAAATTTCTTTGAAACATATAAAATGCTTGAGCCAAACAAATGGGTAAAAGTAAAAGAATTTGCAGGTATTGAAAAAGCAAGTGAAATTTTAGAAAATTCTATTAAAAATTATAAATAATCAAAGTCCTTTTGAGGACTTCACAAAGGATAAAAAATGAAAAGTATTATTGCTTTTAGTATAGCTTTTGTGGTGCTAATAGGCGCTAGTATTGGTTTTTATATGTGGTATTTTGAAGATGATTCAAATACTTATGTATATGATTATAAAAAAAGTAGTTCTTATCAAAGCTACACTCCGCCAAGTACTCAATACAATCAAGAAAGAAATAATATAAGTGATAATACTTATTATCCATCACAACAAATAAATCCGGAGTCTTTAAAAGAAGAAATTCCAGTACAAAATAATCCTATCATAGATGAAAATACAAGCACTCAAGAAGTCGCGCCAACAACCCAAACAAATATAGCTGAAGTTTCTAAAAATGAAACTATTACTCCTAAAGTAGCCCAAGAAGAACAAAAAGTTCTCGTTGAAAACAACAAACAAACAAGCATAAAAAAAGAAAAAACAACAAAATATAAAAATACTATGCAAGAATACATTACAAAAGGTAAAACTAGCAGATATGAACCAAGATTAAGTAATGATTTTGTTAAAGTTTATGTATTGGATGGAAAAAGTTTAAGTGATTATAGGGTTGATATGTTAAAAGAAATGATTAATCCTGTTAAAATTAATTCTCAAGATTACAATTTAACTATTTTTATCGATATGCTTTCAAATGACAATATGAAACTAAGCATATATAATAAAGATATTGTTTTTGCTAAAAATAAGAAAAAATACAATTATGTAGATGTTAAAATTTCTGATTTGAAATTTTTATTTGAAAGAAATGGATATAGTGAATACAGCAATGAAAATCTACTTGAAAAAATCAATCAAAATCTAGCAAGAGAAGATATACTCAAAAGAGTTAAAATTCAAGGTTATGCAGACGATAGAGGTAGTACTTTTGCAAACTATATGATAGGATTAAATAGAGCAATGAATGTGGCTAAACATTTCTTTAGTTTTACTGAGGTTATAGAAATAGAATCTTTGGGAAAAGACACCTATCCTACTAAAGATAAGTCTGATTCTCAAAGACAAAATAATCGTAAAGTAGAAATTAGTTTTTATAACTAATTTCTAAATTTCAAAACTTCTTTAACAATTTTAAGCTAACATAACAATTTATTTTCATTCTCAAGGTAGCAATTATGTATGATAAATCACTAGAAAAAGAATATTATAAAATTTGCGAAGAACGCGGATATTTTGAAATCAATGGTAATGAAAAAATTCAAGAAAAAGGTAAAAACTTTTGTATTATGATGCCACCACCTAATGTAACAGGTGTTTTGCATATAGGTCATGCTCTAACTTGTACTCTACAAGATATCACAACGCGTTATAAAAGAATGGATGGTTACAAAACTCTTTATCAGCCAGGACTTGATCATGCAGGGATTGCAACACAAAATGTTGTAGAAAAACAACTTTTAGCTCAAGGCATTAAAAAAGAAGAACTCGGTAGAGAAGAATTTATAAAAAAGGTATGGGAATGGAAAGAGCAAAGCGGTGGTACCATAGTTAAGCAAATGCGAATTTTGGGTATCACTCCCGCTTGGAGTCGTTTGCGTTTTACTATGGATGAAGGTTTAGTAAATGCAGTAAAAAAAGCCTTTGTGGATCTTTATGATAAAAAGCTTATCGTGCGTGGAAATTACATGGTAAATTGGTGCACTCATGATGGAGCATTAAGCGATATAGAAGTAGAACACAAAGAAAATAAAGGAAAATTATATTATTTAAAATATTTCTTAGAAAATTCTCAAGAATATATCGTAGTAGCCACCACAAGACCAGAAACTTATTTTGGTGATAGTGCTGTGATGGTTAATCCAAGCGATGAAAGATTTAAACACTTAATAGGCAAAAATGTCATTTTACCTTTAATAGATAGAAAAATTCCTATTATTGCTGATGAGCATGTGGATATGGAATTTGGTACAGGCTTTGTGAAAGTAACCCCAGCACATGATCATAATGACTATGAAGTAGGCTTAAGACATAAACTTGAATTTATTACCATCTTTGATGAAAAAGGTATCTTAAATGAACATTGCTTGCATTTTAAAGGCTTAGAAAGATTAGAAGCAAGAAATATTATTATAAAAGAATTACAAGAAAAAGGTTTTGTTGAAAAAATAGAAGATTATACTAATCAAGTAGGATATTGTTATCGTTGTAAAAATGTAGTTGAACCTTACATTTCTAAACAATGGTTTGTAAAAAATGAAATCGCAAAAGAAAGCATAGAAAAAGTTAATCTTGGTGGAAGCAAATTCTACCCTGCACATTGGATTAATAGTTTTAATGCTTGGATGAGGGATTTAAAAGATTGGTGTATTTCAAGACAACTTTGGTGGGGTCATCAAATTCCTGTGTATTACTGTGAATGCTCTCATGAATGGGCAAGCGAAGAAACTCCAAGTCAATGTCCAAAATGCCAAAGCACTAATTTCAAACAAGACCCTGATGTTTTAGATACTTGGTTTTCTTCAGGTCTTTGGGCTATGAGTACTTTAGGTTGGGGTAATAAAGACTGGGGTAAAAACACACTTTGGCATGAAGATGATTTAAAAGATTTTTATCCAAATTCTTTATTAATCACTGGTTTTGATATTTTATTTTTCTGGGTTGCTAGAATGATGTTTCAAAGCACTAATGCCTTAGGTGAACTTCCTTTTAAAGATATATATTTGCATGCTTTGGTTAAAGATGAACAAGGTAGAAAAATGAGCAAGTCTTTAGGTAATGTCATTGATCCTGTGCAAAGCGTGGATGAATACAGCGCTGATATCTTGCGTTTTACTCTTGCTCTTTTAGCTATCCAAGGTAGAGATATAAAGTTAAGCAATGACAAACTCATACAAGTTAGAAATTTTACCAATAAGCTTTATAACGCAAGTAAATTTTTACTCTTAAATGAAGAAAAATTTGAAGATTTAGATAAAAGTAAAATTCAAACTAACTTAGCAAAATACATGCTATCTCGTTTTGAAGTATGCGTAAAAGAAACAAGAGAAAATTTAGACAACTACCGCTTTAATGATGCGGCAAATACTTTGTATAGATTTTTCTGGGATGAATTTTGTGATTGGGGGATTGAGCTTAGCAAGGCTGAAAAATCAAGTATAAAAGAACTTGGAAGTATTTTTAAAGAAGCATTAAAACTTTTAAATCCTTTTATGCCATTTATTAGTGAGTATTTATACCATGAGTTAAGTAAAACCTCTATTCAAACTCATGAATCTATAATGATTTCAAAATATCCTAAATTTAATTCTAGAGATGAAAAAATAGAAAAACTATTTAATATCATTATAGAAAGTATAGTAAGTTTACGCCGTGCAAAAACCCTAGTAGAGCTTGCAAATGCAAAAATTCAAAAAGCTTGTATAAAATTAAACGATGAGAGTTTAATGGCTGAGTTAAAAAATTACACTAATTTCATCTCAACACTTGCAAAATGTGAAAACATCGAGTTTATCAATACAAATTTAGAAAAATCCATTAGAGATGTAAGCGAGAATTTAGAAGTATTTATACCAACTCAAGATCTTGATTTAAGCGGTGTTTTAAATAGGCTTAATAGTCAAAAAACAAAACTTGAAAAAGAATTTAACAAGCTAGATGCTATGATGAAAAATGAAAAATTTATCTCTAATGCACCTACTGCAGTCGTTGAGCAAAATAAAACTCAACTTGAAAATATTAAAGCTCAACTTGAAAAAATCAATGATGAAATTTCTAATTTAGAAGGCTAATAAGTGATAAAAATACAAAATCTTAAAAAATATTATGGCAAAGAATTAGTTATAAATGATGTTTCTTTAGAAGTTAAAGAAGGAGAAATTTATGCTCTTGTTGGACACAGCGGGGCAGGAAAATCAACTTTGCTAAGATGTATTAATGGTTTAGAAAATTATCAAAGCGGTAGTGTGGAAGTTTTTGGTAAAGAAATAGCTACTTTAAAAGAAAAAGAGTTAAGAGTATTTAGAAAAGATATAGGGATGATTTTTCAGCATTTTGCACTTATGAGTAGAAAAAATGTATTTGAAAATGTAGCTATGCCTTTAGAAATTCATAATTTTGACAAAAGCACAATTCAAAAAAGAGTTAATGAACTTTTAGATCTTGTGGGACTTTTAGCTAAAAGCAAAGCTTATCCAAATGAGCTAAGTGGTGGGCAAAAACAAAGAGTAGCCATAGCTAGAGCCCTTGCTTTAAATCCTAAAATTTTACTAAGTGATGAAGCTACTTCTGCGCTTGATCCAAATACTACAAATAATATTTTAGAACTTATTGCCAAAATCAATCAAGAATTTAACATCAGTGTAGTATTAGTAACTCATGAAATGGAGGCAGTAAAACAAATAGCACAAAAGGCTGTATTGCTAGAGCATGGACAAATCATAGGTCAAGGGAAAATCGAAGATTTATTCTTAAAACCAAGTGAAAAAATGCGTGAATTTCTAGGGGAAAGTGATTTTTTACCACTAAATGGAGTTAATGTGCGCTTATACTTTTGCAAAGAAAAAGCAAACCAAAGCATTATCACTCATATGGCTAGAAGTTTAAATATTGATTTTAATATAGTTTGGGGTAAGATAGAAAAATTAAACAACAATGCTTTAGGAAATTTGGTGATCAATATAGAAGCTAAAGATCAAGAAAGAGTTTTAAATTATTTACAAGAAAATGGCGTTATTTGGGAGCTTGTGTAATGAACTTAGAAACAATTTTAAGAAATTTTGAAAATATACTTTATCCGGCATTACTAGAAACTCTTTATATGAGTTTTACAGCCACTTTTTTAGCCTTTTTAATCGCGCTTATCCCTGCAATTGTGCTTACTGTTACTGATAAAGGTGGCTTATGGGAAAATAAAAGCATTTACAGTGTGCTTGATTTTATTATCAATATTTTAAGATCTTTTCCATTTTTAGTACTTATTGTAGTTTTAAGTCCTTTTACAAAATATCTCATTGGTATTAGCATAGGAACAACTGCTACCATAGTACCACTTACCATAGGAATTGCGCCTTATTTGGCCAAAATGATTGAAAGTGCTTTTAAAGAAATTGATCCTGCTATCATTGAAGCAGCAAGATCTTATGGAGCTAGTAAAGCACAAATTATCTTTAAAGTTATGTTTAGCGAGGCTTTACCAAGTATTATTAATGGTATTACTTTAATTTTGATTATTGTTATTGGTTTTTCTGCTATGGCAGGAACTGTTGGTGGTGGTGGTTTAGGTGATGTGGCTATTCGCTATGGTTATGAGCGTTTTAGAACTGATATTATGATTCAAACTGTTGTGGTTTTAATTGTTTTAGTTCAAATCATACAATTTATAGGAAATATTCTTTATAAAATCACCAAAAGATAAACAATGAAACATAAACTTGGTATCTTACTAGCAGCGACTAAAAATTCAAGCTTTACCATAGGAACCTTGCTCATTAATATCATGGATGTTATGGGTGAAAAGGTAGATGTGTTTTACATTTTACATGATGGTTTTAGCTTGAATGATCAAAATATCATGCAAAAAATTGTTAAAAACAAAACAATTAAATTTATTCTTTTTACCCAAGAAGATTTTTTAACCACTCTTGATAAAAATCAAAACGATATTAATAATTTATTTTTCTTAAAAAGATGGACGCATATGGCTTTTGCAAGATTTGAAGCTTTTAAGTTTTTAGATGAATGCGAAAGTATTATCTATCTTGATTTTGATGTTTTACTTTTAAAAAGTATAGATGAACTTAGTAAATTAAGAGCTAGAAAATATCATTTTGGTGCAAGATTAGGTAAAACATTAATTCACACAGCACTGCCTTTAGAAAAAAAATATCTTAATAAGCGTGTATATCAAACAGGAATTTTAGTCTTTAACGATCTTATACCAAATCCTTTACAGTGTTATCAATTCATTTATAATTATCTTTCACAAAATACTAAAAATTGGCAAGATCAAGGAATTTTTTCCTTAATGGTTTATGAAAATCACTTTAAAGTCAAAGATTTAAAAGACAAATACACGGGAAGTACTCATTATCTTACAAATCTTACACAAAATGCTTCTATAGTTCATGCTTGTGGCACCAACAGTCGTTTTTGGAATAGTAAATTTTGCAATCAAACATGGCCTAAATGGCAAGAATATTATGAAAAATGGTTAAAACTTGGAGGAAGTAAATATATAGGCTCTTTTCACAAAGACAACAAGCAATCCATCCAACGCACAAGATATCATTTATCATACAAACTAGGTTATGCCTTTATAGAGTGTGCTAAGAATAAGAAAAAAATTCCTTTTTTACCTTTTACTCTACTAAAGATTTATTACAAACACACAAAACTAGCTAAACAATACCAAAAAGATTTGAAAACAAAACCTTACCTTAAACTTCCACCTTTATCAAGCTATGATGATTACAAAAGCGAAGGTATTAAAAATCAAAATACTTATTCTTATAAAATTGGAAAAGCCCTTATTAATGCTCAAAAAAGTTGGTATAAAGGTGGTTATATAAAATTTTAAATACTTTTCTAAAGAATATAAAAACAAACAAAAATAAAACTTTTCTCATCTTATTAATATTTTTACAATATAATCAAACATTTTAAAAAACTATAAAAAGGAGTTAATATGAAATTGTTAAAATTGCTCGCTGTAAGCACAATTTTAGGTGCAAGTTTATTTGCTAATGAAGTTATCACTGTAGGTGCAACACCTGTGCCTCATGCTGAAATTTTAGAACAAACTAAAGATTTATTAAAAAAAGAAGGTTACACATTAGAAATTAAAGAATTTAATGACTATGTTTTACCAAATCTTAGTACAGATAGTAAAGAACTTGATGCGAATTTCTTCCAACACCAACCTTATTTGGATGAGTTTAATGCCAATAAAGGCACAAAATTAATTAGCGTTGCAAAAGTTCACATCGAACCAATGGCTGTTTATTCTAAAAAATATAAAAATATCCAAGATCTTCCACAAAATGCTACTATAGCTGTACCAAATGATCCGACAAATGAAAGCAGAGCTTTAGATATTATCGCTAGTACTAAACTAGTTAGTTTTAAAAATATCGCATTAAAAACTCCACTTGATATTAAAGATAATCCAAAAAATATCAAATTTAAAGAGTTAAAAGCAGCACAACTTCCAAGAGCTTTAGATGATGTTGATTTTGCAGTGATTAATTCAAACTATGCTTTATCGGCAAATTTAAATCCTGTAAAAGATTCTATTTTAATAGAAAGCAAAGAAAGTCCTTATGCAAACATCTTAGTAACTACTCAAGATAATAAAGATAATCCTAAAATCAAAGCTTTAATAAAGGCTTTGCAAAGTCAAAAAGTAAAAGATTTTATCAATGAAAAATACCAAGGTGCCGTAGTTCCTGCATTTTAAAACAAACCTTGAGTTTAAAACTCAAGGTTATTTATTTTTTAATAAGTTCTGTGGTAATTTTAGCTATTTCTAATTCTTCTTCTGTTGGAACAATTAAAATTTTAATTTTAGAGTCTTTTTTACTAATCTCACCATTTCTAAGTTGTGCATTTTTATCTAAATCTATATCAAATCCCAAATGCGCTAGTCTTTGACAAACTTTTGCTCTAACAATATTATCATTTTCTCCAATACCAGCTGTAAAAATCAACGCATCGACTCTAGGTAAAATCGCAAAATATGAGCCAATATATTTACTCAAACGATAACAAAACATATCAAGAGCAAGTCTTGCTTTTTCGTTATTTTCTTCAATTTGCGCTTCAATATCTCTAAAATCATTAAACCCACAAATTCCATAAACACCACTTTTTTTATTCATTATAGTATCTAAATCAGATGGATTTAAATTTAATTCTTTTGCTAAAAATGGCAATACAGCAGGATCAATATCACCACATCTAGTTCCCATAATCAAACCTTCTAGTGGAGTAAAACCCATAGAAGTATCTACGCATTTTCCATTTTCTATAGCACAAACACTCGCACCATTTCCAAGGTGAGCGCTAATTGCATTAAATTCATTAATATTTTTACCAAGTATATGTGCAGCTTGTTTACTTACATAAGAATGTGAAGTACCGTGAAAGCCGTATTTTCTAACTTGGTGTTTTTCATAAAACTCATAAGGCAAAGCATACATATAAGCATAATCAGGCATGCTTTGATGAAAAGCTGTGTCAAAAACTGTCACATTGGGAACTTTTGGAGCTGCTTTTATCATAGTTTTAATACCTATTAAATGTGCAGGATTATGTAAAGGTGCTATATGAGAAACCCTATCAATTTCTTTTAAAATTTCATCATCTACTAAACAATGTTTAGTTAAATTTGGACCTCCATGAACTATCCTATGTCCACACCCATCAAGCTCATTTAAATCATGTAAAATTCCACTTTGAGCAAATAATTCATTTACTAATTCAATACCTTGTTCATGATCTTTAATTGCTAATTCTTTTTGGTATTTTTGACCACTTTTTAGATCTTTTAGTTCTATTTTAGAGCTTTGCTCGCCTATTTTTTCCACTAAACCAGATGCTAGGGCTTCATCTTTTTCAAAAAGCTTAAATTTAATTGAAGATGAGCCTGAATTTAAAACTAATATTTTCATTTTTCTCCTTATTCTTGTGCTTGAATAGCACTTAAAATCACAGTATTAACAATATCTTCCACCAAGCAACCTCTACTTAAATCATTAATTGGCTTTTTAAGACCTTGTAAAATCGGGCCAATAGCTAAAGAATTTGCTGTTCTTTGTACTGCTTTATAGCAAATATTTGCCGCATTTAAATCAGGAAACACATATACATTTGCCTTTCCTGCTACTTTAGAATTTGGCATTTTACTTTTTGCTGTTAGCATATCATATGCTGCATCAAATTGTATAGGACCTTCTAGCTCAAGTTGAGGATATTTTTCTTTAGCTATTTTAGTAGCTTCTTTAATCGCATCCACGCTAGCTCCACTCCCACTATCTCCACTAGAATATGAAAGTAAAGCCACTTTAGGTTCAAGTCCAAAAGCCTTAGCACTATTTGCACTCACATAAGCAATTTCAGCAAGTTGTTCAGGGGTTGGATTTGGCATAACAGCGCAATCAGCAAAAACCAAAACCTTATCTTCTAAAGACATAAAAAACATACCAGAAACCAAACTCACATCAGGTTTTGTTTTGATAATTTGCAAAGCAGGACGAATAGTTTCAGCAGTAGTTGTACTTGCACCACTTACCATAGCATGGGCTTTTTGAGTATGTACAAGTAAAGTCGCAAAATAAGTTTTATCTTGCACGAGTTTTTTAGCTTCTTCTTTACTCATACCTTTACTTTTTCTAGCTTCATATAAAAGTTCTTCAAATTCTTCATTATATTGAGAATTTTTAGGATTTATAATACGCACACCATCGATATTGATATTTAAACTATTAGCTTTCGCACAAATTTCATTGCTATCACCTAGCAAAATCAAATCAACAATTTCATTTTGTATTAAAAATTCACTAGCTTTTAATACTCTTTCATCAAAACTTTCAGGTAAAACTACTATTTTTTTATCTGCTTTTGCTTTTTCAAAAAGCTCATAAGAAAATCTTGCCTGAGTTTTATAAGTATATTCTTGTAATAAATCTTGAGTAAAATCTTCATTTTCTTTTAACAAAACAAAGTCGCTAAGCTTTTGGCTTAGTAAAAAATTTAACATAGTATAATTTTCATCTTGACTTTTTGCATACAATGGAGCGTTTAGCTCTTTAGCTAAGGCTATATTTAAACTTAAATCCCCCATCAAGCCAAAATCATCTACTCCAACTACTATAGTAAAATCATTTTCTTTTTTTGTTTTCTCAAAATCTTCAATAATCTTTTTAAAAAAATCATTTAAATTTTGAGTGAATTTACCTTGATACTCATTTTTTTCAAAACTACTAAAAAAATCTATTTTAAGATTTCTTTTTGTGCAAAATGAAGTAATTTTTTCTTTATTTTTTTCACAAAAAACAGGAAAGTAAAAAGCTATTTTACCTCGTACCTTTTCTAAACACTGCTGCAAAAATTTTTCATCAATGCAGTTTAACAAAAACATAGATTTCATTTTTTCCTCTTTATTTAACAAAATAATTGTTTTTTATAATATAATTATTTTAAAATTCATCATAATAATATAAGGTTATAAAGCTATGAAATTTAAAAATGTTAATTTTTACTTGTTACCTTTTGTAATGTTTGGCTGTAGTGCCACAGTTGATCCACATATTAATATGAAACCACCTACTTATGTAGAAGAACTAGCTCCTAAGCAAAATCATAATACTCAAAGCAATCCTGGATCGCTGTTTGGTAAAGGAGATAACCCTTTATTTTCTGATAAAAAAGCAATGAATGTAAATGACTTGGTAACCGTAGTCATTAGAGAAAATGCTACACAAAATTCACAAGGCTCTAAATCTACAAGCAAAAACAACAATGTAAATTTAGGTGGTGGACAAATAACTACAGGTGCTGGACTTAGCAAAGTTAGAGATTTTGTTAATGACTATACAAATATAGGCTATACCACAGCAAGTACTTCACAATATCAAGGCACAGGAAGCCAAACTAGAAGTGAAAATTTCCAAACTACAATTTCTGCTAGAGTAATTAAGGTTTTATCTAATGGAAATTATTTTATAGAAGGAAGTCGTGAGCTTTTAATCAATGGAGAAAAACAAATCATTCAACTAAGCGGGGTTATAAGACCTTATGATATTTCTCAAGATAATATGATAGATAGTAAATATATAGCTGATGCAAAAATTCTTTATAAAACTGAAGGCGATATAGACAAATCTACACGCAAGCCTTGGGGGACAAAATTTATGGAGACCATTTGGCCTTTTTAAGCTAAATGGTTTTACATAAAACTTGGCGCATCATTGGAAAATAAAATCAAATCCCCATTTTGAGTTAATCTTGATAAAGTTTGCACAAGTTGAGATTTTTCTTTTAATACATAAAAATCTAATGTGATATGTTTTTGTAAAATCACGCTATTAGTCTCTGAAGTAATAATCACAAAATCAAAACATTCATTAATAATTTTACATAATTTTATATTTTCTTCTTCATTAACTTCAACTATACCAGGAGTTACTAAAACTCTTCTTCCTTGATAGCTTTTACAAAGCTCATAGCTTTGACTCATACCCTTAAAATTTCCATTAAAGCCATCATCTATGATAAATTTAGGCTCTTTAGAAATCACTTGCAAGCGATGTTCTACTGCCTTTAAATTCGATACGCTTTTTGTAATATTTTCTATTTTAATTCCTAAATAATGTGCAAGCAAAATACACACACTAATATTATAAGCATTAAAAGCACCTAGTAAATTTGCATGAAAGTCATAAATACTATCATCTAATCTTATTTTAAAATCCAATCCTTCCAAACTTGCCCTAACATCACTTAAATACTCATCATAAAATTCATTTTCATATAAGGTGCTTGAGTGTAAAAAGTATTTTTCTAAACGCTTGGATTTTAAAGCTTGCAACTTAGCTTTGCGGATATTATCTTGAGTTTTAAAATATTCCAAATGCGCCAAACCAATCTCACCTACTATGCAAATTTGAGGATTTAAAAACTCTGTAATTTCTAAAATATCATTTTGCTCTCTTGCACCAGCTTCTACGATATAAATTTCAGTATTATTTTCCAATTTTTCATTGATATCTTTTACTATACCCATAAAAGTATTAACACTTCTTGGAGTCTTATAGCACTTAAACTCATCTTTTAAAAGTTCGTATAAAAAATTTTTTATACTTGTTTTTCCAAAACTTGCAGTTATTAGAATGATTTTTAAATTTGGATTATCACAAATCTTTTTACTTGCTTTTTTTATAAAACTTTTCTGATTAATTTTTTCCACAAAAAAGCTTAATAAAAATGTAACTACTAAAGCTTCTAAACCTATCCAAAAAAATGGTATAAAAATCAAGCTAAAAAGTGACAAAAATAAAAAATAACGCTTAATCCTAGCAGTAAAAACTAGCTTTTTATCTAAATTTTTATATAAATATCCACCATATAGTAAAGATAGAGCAAAAACTATAAAATATAAATAAAAATTTCCACTATACAAAGAAAACACAAAAGCAAAATAAGGAATTATTAAAAAATACAAATGCCATAAGGGTTTGGAAAAGTGTAAAATTATGCGTGAAAATTTATAAGAGTACCATTGTAAGGCTAAAATCAGATAAAATCCAAGTAAAAAATTCAAACTTAAAAAAGCTATCATACTAATCATTTTTTAAAAATTCCTCATGTATTTTTTCATTTATAAAATCAGCATGTTTTAAAAAGAAAAAATGATCCCCATCTAATGCAAAAAATTTCCCTTTTTGTGCTAAAGAATGGATAATTGCTCCGCTTTTTAAAGGTGTAGCCTTATCTTCATTACCCCAAAAAATCAAAATAGGATTTTTAAGCTTTTGAAATTCATTTTCTAAATTTTCATTAACAACCTTTTTAAAGGTTTCATACATCACTTCATTCATGCCTTGAGCGTCTTTACTAATAAAAAATTTCCTCCAAAAATCCCCATAAGGGAGATTTTTCAAAATTTTAAACAAGGCTATTTTAAACTTCACTTTAAAACTTTTTGGTAAAACCACGCCTGCACTAGAAAGCAAAATCAAACCTTGAAAATTAGCATTTTGGCACATAATAGTCGCAACTTTTCCGCCAAAAGAATGCCCCATTAAATAATCTGCTTTTTGCTCTATCGTAGTTAAAAAGTCTTCTACAACCTTTGCATAAGCATAAGAATCCATAGGTGCATCTATACTTGAATTTCCAAAACCAGGTAAATCTAAATAAATTTGCTTAAAATCACTCAAAGGCTTTTCAAAAGCTTGTTTCATAAGCTCTTTATTAGCACCCCAACCATGTAAAATAAGAATTATTTTTTCACATTTTGGATTGATGATTTCATAACTTAAATTATAAAAATACCCATTAGAATATACTCTAGTTTTTGCCATTTCTAGCCTTTTTTATCTTTGTAAATCTTTTCTAAAAGCATCACAGCTTCATTTAAACGCTCATATTCTTCAAAGTTCAAAAGTACAGCTTCAAATTTATTGTTTTTTACAATCACCACTCTACCATTTTCACTTTTTTTTGTTTTTTCAAGCATAGTGCTGAAATTTCTTACCACTTCAGTTGCAGTATAAATTTCATCTTTGCTAAAAGTAGCCATGATTATAGCTTACCTTTTTGTCCATTAATACTATGAATAAAAGCATAATCAATCTTAATTTGCTTTTCAAATTCTATATTTTTAGCTAAACTATTAATTACATTAGTAAAATCTTCAAATAAATAATTTGCTAAAGATCCTGGATTTGGATTGATCTCATTTAAATAAACCTCATCATCTATCACAAAAAAATCACAGCGAATCAAAGCTCCTTTAAATAAAGGATTATAAATTCTAGTAAAATTATCCCTTAATTTTTGTTTTAATTCTTCACTAATCTTTGCTTCACTTACTTTAGAACTTTCTGAAAAACCTAAATATTTTTGTTCAAAATCTAAAATTTCATTTTTTCTAGGCTCTTCAATAATAGAAAATTCCATTTTTTCATCTATCATACAACCTGCTAAGTTATATTCTTTAATATTACTTACAAATTGTTCTACCACAATATCCTCATCAAATTCAAAAGCAACATCTTTGGCATACTTAAGCTCGCTTTCATCTTTAACTATGCTTATACCTATACTACTACCTAATCTTGCAGGCTTTAAAATACAAGGAAAGTCCAAAGATACATTTTGCTCTTTATGCAAATTTAAAACCTTATAATCAAGTGTTTTCACCCCTACGCTTTGTGCATAAAGTTTAGTTAAAACCTTATTAAAAGATAAAACACTAGCTTCTATGCGTGGGCCTATGTATTTTATACCATAAAAATCAAGCAAAGCAGCTATTTTGCCATCTTCACCATCTTTTCCATGTATGATATTTATCGCTATATCAATGTCAAGTTTTTTCTCACCTAACATAGTTTTTATAAAAAACCCACCCTGCTTTAACACCAAGGCTTTTTCTTTTTTATAAGCACCGCTGCTAAAAGTTTTTGCATTCATTTTTTCTTCATCTATAAGAAAAAATTCCTTATTTTTATCACAAAATATAAATTTTTTTTGTGCTTTAAGTACTTTTTTTAATACCACAGCACTTACAATGCTAATTTCATGCTCATAAGAATTTGCACCAAAAATTACACCATATATCATTATATTTTTCCTTTTATTATGCTAATTTTTTCAAAGCCTCTTTAATAAGCTCACTAGTATTTTTACTCTCACAAGTTCTTAAAACCTTTAAAATATTTTCTTGTTTAAAACCAAGTGAAAGTAAAGCTGCCAAAGCTTGTGCTTGGTCTTGATTGGAATTTTCTATATTGATTTTTGCATCACTTAACTCAGCTATAATTCTTTTTGCACTCTTTGGACCAATACCAGGAACCTTTTTAAATACACTCTCATCGCCACTTTGCAAAGCCGCATAAAAAGTATTAGTATCTAAGCTTGAGCAAAGTGCCATAGCAGTAGTTGCTCCTATACCACTAATTTTAATCAACAACTCAAACATTTTTTGCTCATTTATATCTAAAAATCCATATAGTTTATGAGAGTCTTCTTTGATAATTTGTGTGATTAAAAACTCAACCTTTTGATCTTTTTCAAAATTACTTGAGCAAAAAAGCGAAACAAAAACACCATAACTTACCCCACTTGAAGTTTTCAAAACTACAAAAGTAGGTTCTTTTTTACTCACTATTCCTTCAATTGCCACTATCATTTAGTTTCTTCCTTGTAATTACTAATAGCACGAATTTCAAAAAGTTCCATCTCATTTTCTGTATTAATTTTTTGAAGCTCAAAACATTGAATTTTTTCTTCATCATGAGGATAATAGCTTAATTCTTTTCTAGGATTTAACAAAATGAATTTAATTTCATTTAAATCCATCCATTTTCCACTTTTATTAATAATCTTAGATTTTAAAAGTTTTTCTTGAATTTTCTTAAGCTTTTCCATATTTGCTTTTTCTTCTTCTTTTAAAGATTCTATTTTATTGGCAAAAATACTTAGATTTTCAATCTTTTGATTAAAATCTTTAATAGTAGCTTTATAAGCTTGCGGTATAGCTCTTTTTGCACTCATTAATTCTTTTACTTTTTGCTGTAAAATTCGTATGGAGTCTTTACTTATATTGATTGTGTGTTTAGTCTCTTCTATTTCTTTAGCTAAATTTTCTTGTTCTTTTTTCAATCCATCAACATGTATTAGTATCTCTTCTCCGCTTTTTTCTTCTCCAAAAGCTTTAAGATCTTGAATTATAAATTTATTTCCACTGCCTTGAATTTTTTCAACATGGATTAAACTTTTAGCACTACATAAACAATTTCCGCCGAGTTCTTGTATGTAAATTTCATCAGCAATAATCTCTCCACCCATAGCCTTTTTAATATTTACTTTTTTAGCCTTGATAGAGCCATTTTCCAAAGTTTCAGTAAAAACCTCCTCAGCCTCACAATATCCTCTTAAGATATTAACCTCAACCTTTTGTCCTATAATAGTGCTTTTATGATGCATATTGCCTTTAAGAATTATCTTTTTACCTCTTAAAACAGAATCTTGAGCCATATTACCAGTAACTTCTAATTCCTGAGCCTCAACAGTAATTCTAGGACCTATTGCATCTTCTAGAGTATTTGTATTTTTAATCACAATAATAACTTGCTTATCAAAACCCGCCCAAATAGAACCTGTACTTTTAAAATCAACCTTACCAAATTCTAAATAATTTTCTATCTCATAAATGGATTTTCTTTGTATAATAAAACCATCTTTTTTAGCAATATATTTTATACTCTCATCATCTTCTTTAACTTCAAATTTATCAGAACAAATAACTTTTTCTTTATTTATTTTTGGTGGAAGTGCTTTTAAAATTTTAAATTTTAAATCCTTGCCATCGCTACCCTCTTTTGGCTTGATTCTCTCAATAGCCACCTCATCTTTTCCTATAGGCGCTACATAGTTTCTATTCATCACATCATTGTGTTTTTTTAGATTTTCTAGATAGTGATATTGAATTTCTTCATTTGTAGGCTCTTGCGGATTAATTCCTTTACATACTTCAAATTCAACTTCAAAATCAAATTTTTGCTTTTCTTTAACTTTAGTATTAAAATCAATAATTTGCTTTTTAAAATCAAAAATTCTAAATCCAAGCAAATATTTTTCTTTTATCATCACTTTATAAATAGCTTCTAAAAGCTCTAGTGCTAATTTATCATGAAAAGTAATAGCTTCACTAGCTCTAACACTAGCTTTTAATAAAGTACAAAGCTCATTAGCATGCAAGCTAACTTCAAAAGTTGAAATGCGTGCAAATTTTTTAAAATAAATTTCTATTTTATATTCTTGTTCTATATTTAATTCATGATTTAAAAATTTCTCATCTTCTTCAAAAATTTTCAACTCTTTTTCATTAACTTTTATCCATTCTTGATTATCATAAGTATAAGAAGTACTAAAACTTAACAACCTAAAATCAAGTTCATCAACTTCACATTTATTTTCAGAAGCAAATATTAAAAGCTCTCTATAAGGGTCTTTAGTGTATAAAATTTTCTTTTCTTCCATAGCTTAAGCTTCCTTATTATATATAAAATTTTGATTTTAGCAAAAATAAAATCAAAATTTAGTTAAAATTAGCTCTATTAAAAATTTTATAATACTCAAACTAATGTTTAAAGAATGAAAATTAATGAGAAAAAATATTGTTTTTAAAAATTTCATCATCAATGCCTTAGGAATTTTATTTTCTAGGATTATGGGCGTTTTAAGAGATATTGTTTTAGCTTTGTACTTAGGAGCTGGAATTTATAGCGATATTTTCTTTGTGGCTTTAAAAATGCCTGCTTTTTTTAGAAGAATTTTTGCAGAAGGGGCCTTTGGACAAGCTTTTTTACCAAGTTTTTTAAAAGCAAGTAAAAAAGGTGCTTTTTGTATAAATGTTTTATTGCAATTTAGTATTATAGTATTTTTAACCTGTATTTTAGTGAGTTTTTTTGCTGAATTTTTTACAAAGATTTTTGCTTTTGGCTTTAATAAAGAAACAATTATCTTGGCTGCGCCTTTAGTTTCTATTAATTTTTGGTATTTGTTTTTTATTTTTTTGGTAACTTTTTTAGGCTCTTTATTAAATTATAAACAAAATTTTTTCATCACTTCTTTTTCTGCTTCATTTTTTAATCTTTTTGTTGTGATTGCAGGTTTTTTTGTCAATCAAGATGAGCCTTTAGAGGCCTTGTATTATTTTTCATATGCGACTGTCTTAAGTGGTTTAGCTCAACTTATATGGCATATTTTTGCTTTAAAAAATACTAGAATTTTAAAAAGCATGTATTTAAGCATAAAACTTAAAAAAACAAAGACCAATTTAGATAAATTTCATTCTACTTTTACCCATGGACTTTTAGGCTCTTCGGCAAATCAAATTAGTTCATTATTAGATACTACTATAGCTAGTTTTTTAATGGCTGGAAGTATTTCGTATTTGTATTATTCTAACAGAGTTTTTCAGCTTCCTTTAGCTCTTTTTGCAATCGCTCTAAGTCAAGTAAGCTTTCCAAAAATACTAAGACATTTAAAAGCAAATGAAGAACAAAAAGCCTTAGCTTTTATGCAAAAAGCTTTTGAATATTTAAGTGTGCTTTTGATTTTAGCTAGCATAGTAGGGATTATTTTAGCTAAAGAAATTGTAGAGTTTTTATTTCAAAGAGGAAATTTTAATCAAGAAGATACAAAAATCACTGCATTTTTATTACAAGCTTATCTTTTAGGACTTTTACCTTTTGGTTTGCAAAAACTTTTTTCTTTATGGCTTTATGCTAAATTTAAACAAAAAATAGCCGCTATAATAGCCTTTAAAACACTTTTTATATCAGCATTTTTTAGCGTAGCGATTATTTTACTTATCAAAGAAGAAACTTATAAGAGCTTAGGCATTGCATTAGCTTCATCTATTAGTGCTTTTTATTTATTATATGCTAATATTAAAGAATTTGGCTTTAAAAATCTTTGGGGTATTTTTAGGGTTAAATTTTGGCTTATTAGTATAGTATTTTTAAGTTTATTTGCTCTAGGCTTATTTGAAATTAAAGATATTTTAATACAATTTTTAATTGGAATTTATCATTTTTTTAAAGGTTTATTTTAATGGTTTTTTTTGATAGTGTTTTAAAGAAAAAATGCGAATTTATCCCAAATGAGGCAAAAAAAGCAAACATTTATCTATGCGGACCTACTGTATATGATGATGCACATTTAGGACATGCAAGAAGTAGTGTTTGTTTTGATTTTTTAAGAAGAGTTTTGCTAGCAAGTGATTATGAAGTGATTTTTGCTAGAAATTACACTGATATTGATGATAAAATTTTAAAAAAAATGCAAGAAAGTGGTAAAAGCTTAGAAGAAATTACAAATTTTTATATTAAAAGATATGATGAGGATATGCAAGCGCTTAATATCTTAGAACCTGATTTTAAACCAAAGGCTACAGCTTATATTGAGCAAATGATTATATATATAGAAAAACTTTTAGAATTAAACCTAGCTTATAAACTTGAAGATGGAATTTATTTTGATACCAGCAAAGATGATAAATACTTTTATATCTCTAAAAGAAATTTAGAAGATAATCAATCACGCCTAGAAGAAAGCGTGGCTAAAAAAAATGATAGCGATTTTGTTTTATGGAAATTTGATGAAAAATTTTATCCTGCAAGTTTTGGCAAAGGAAGACCAGGCTGGCACACAGAATGCGTTGTGATGATAGAAAGTATTTTTAAAGATAAACTTGATATTCATGCAGGAGGCATAGATTTACTTTTTCCTCATCATGAAAATGAAGCTTGTCAGTGTCGTTGTAAAAACAATCATGAGCTGGCTAATTTTTGGCTGCATAATGGCTTTGTGCAAATTAATGGTGAAAAAATGAGCAAAAGCTTAGGAAACAGCTTTTTTCTAAAAGATTCTTTAAAGCTTTTTAGTGGAGAGGTTTTGAGATTTTATCTTTTAAGTGTGCATTATAGAGCGCATTTTAACTATGCTTTGGAAGACTTACAAGCTGCTAAAAAAAGACTTGATAAATTTTACCGTTTAAAAAAACGCTTAAATTTAAATGCTTTTATAGATGAAAAAACTACCATAGAAAGTGAAGTAGCTAAAAATATCTTAGAAGTTTTAAATGATGATTTAAATGCCTCTAAAGCCTTGGCTTTACTTGATGAGTTTATCAATGAAAGTAATATTTACTTAGATCAAAACCTAAAAGACAAAGCTTATAAAATACAATTAGAAAAAACCTTAAAAGAACTCGCTTTTATTTTTGGTATAGGTTTTATGGATACTATAAAATATTTTCAATTTGGCATTAGTGAAGAAAAATGTCAAGAAATAGAAGAAAAAATCGCTCTACGCAACAAGGCAAAGCAAGAAAAAAACTATGCCTTAGCAGATCAAATTCGTGATGATTTAGCTAAAGAGAATATTCTTTTAATGGATACACCAAATGGTGTGGTATGGGAGAAAAATGGATAAAAATTACAAAGAAATGAAGCTTAAAGAGGTTTTTACTCGCTTTAAGCCTTATTATAAAGATTATTGGTTTTATTTTGTTTTAGCTATTATTGGCATGCTTTTAACTAGTGGTGGAACAGCAGCTAGTGCATATATCATAGAGCCTATTTTAAATAAAATTTTTATAGAAAAAAATGTTGATTTGCTTTATTATATGCCTTTGCTTGTTGTTTTAATTTATGCTTTAAAAAATCTTGGTGCTTATATGCAAGTTTATTATATATCTTATGTTGGGACAGATATTTTAAGAAGATTAAGAGAATTAGTTCTTGGCAATCTTTTGCGCTTAGATATGAGCTTTTTTCATAAATACAGAAGTGGAGAATTAATCAGCAGATGTACTTCTGATATTGGAGCTTTACAAAATATAGTTTCTACTATAATACCTGAAATTTTAAGAGAAAGTTTAACCGCGATTGGACTTTTAAGTGTGGTGATTTATCAAAGCCCAAAACTTGCTTTTTTTGCTTTAGTTATTTTACCTTTAGCAATTTACCCTCTTGCTATTTTTGCTAAAAAAATCAAAAAAATAGGACGCAATACTCAAGAAAAAAATTCTGATCTTACTTCAAGATTAAGTGAAATCTTTTCTAATATAGAACTTATTAAAGCTTCTAATGCAGGTAAAAATGAAATGCAAAAATTCAGCCAAACTAATAGCGAAGTTTGCAAACTTTCCTTAAAAGGCATTAGAATTGAAGCTTTAAGTAGCCCTTTAATGGAATCTATGGGTTCAATTGGCTTTGCAATAGTAATTATAATAGGTGGTAAAGAAGTAATTGATGGAAGTTTAAGCATAGGTTCTTTTTTTAGCTTTACTACAGCTTTATTTATGGCTTATACTCCTATTAAAAGACTTTCTTCACTTTATACAAGATTGCAAAATGCAGTAGCAGCTAGTGAGAGAACTTTTTATCTAACTGATTTAGAACCGCAAATTAAAGGTGGTGATGAAAAACTTGCAGAAAATATCCAAAATATTCATTTTAAAAATGTTTCTTTAAGCTATCAAAAAGATAAAATGGTATTAAAAGATGTAAATTTTTCTTTTGATAAAGGAGAAATTCTAGCCTTAGTTGGATCAAGTGGTGGAGGAAAATCTTCTATTATCAATCTTTTGATGTATTTTTTTGAAAAAGATAGTGGTGAGATTTTAATCAATCAAAAAGACATTAGCTCTTTTGATATTATTAGTTTAAGAGAAAATATTTCTTTGGTAACTCAAAATATTTATATATTTAATGACACTATAGCTCAAAATATTGCTTATGCTAAAGAATATAACGAAACACGCGTGATAGAAGTTTTAAAACAAGCTAATGCTTATGATTTTGTCCAAGAACTTGGTGGTATACATACTGAATTAAAAGAACATGGAAAAAATCTCTCCGGCGGACAAAAACAACGCATTGCCATAGCAAGGGCTTTATATAAAAATCCTCAAATTTTAATTTTTGATGAAGCAACTTCAGCACTTGATAATGAAAGTGAAAAAGCCATAGTAAGAACTATAGAAAGCTTAAAAAAAGATCGCTTAATACTCATCATCGCTCATAGACTTAGCACTATAGAAAATGCTGACAAAATTGCTGTGCTTGATAAAGGAAAAATAGCTTCTATAGGAAATGATGCTTATTTAATGCAACATTGTGAAATTTATCAAAAATTAAAACAAAAAGTACAAAAAACTGATAAAGTTAAAGAAAATGAAAACTAAGAATTATCATTTTTTTAGTAAAATATGCTATTTTGTAAAAAAAGGAAAAATATGACTTATGAAAGTTTAAAACCTTTAATATATAAATTAGATCCAGAAAATGCCCATGCTTTAGCTGAATTTAGTATGCGAACGCTAGATTGTATATTTCCTGGAGGGCTTAGTTTTTTTGCAAAAGATTGTATAATAAATGATGAAATTTTAAATCAAGAAATTTTTAATTTAAATTTTTACAATCCTGTGGGCTTAGCAGGTGGCTTTGATAAAAATGCAACTATGATAAGACCGCTAAGTGCTTTAGGTTTTGGCTTTTTAGAATATGGAACTTTCACCCCAAAACCTCAAAATGGCAACGAAAAACCTAGACTTTTTAGACTTGTTGAACAAGAAAGTATTCAAAATGCTATGGGTTTTAATAATAAAGGTAAAGATGCTATCGCAAAAGAAGTAAAAAAAGTCTATCCTTTTAGCATACCTTTAGTAGCAAATATAGGCAAAAATAAAATCACTCCAAATGAAGAAGCTATTAATGATTATATTATTTTATTAAAAGAATTTAAAGATTTGTGCGATTTGTTTGTGATTAATATATCCTCTCCAAATACCAAAAATTTAAGAGATTTACAAAGTGAGGAATTTGTAAACACCCTATTTAATCAAGCAAAAGAAATCACAAAAAAACCTGTGATTTTAAAAATTGCTCCAGATATGAGTATAGATAGTGCAATTTCACTTTGCAAAAGTGCTATTAGTGCAAAAGCTGATGGTATTATCATGGCAAATACTAGTATAGATTATTCTTTAATTGATAATACAAGAACCTTTGGTGGAATTAGTGGTAGATTAATCACTCAAAAAAGTGCGACATTTTTTAAAGAAGTAGCTAAAGAAATTTATCAAGATACTATTTTAATAGCAAGCGGTGGTATAGATAGTGCTGAACTTGCTTATGAACGCATTAAAAATGGAGCTAGTTTGGTTCAAATTTATACAGCTATGATTTTCAAAGGACCAAGCATTGTTAAAAATATCAATCAAGGATTAATTGAACTTTTAAAACAAGATGGTTTTAATCATATTAGTCAAGCTATAGGAGTTAATTTTAAATGATTAATTATAAAAAAATCACCCTTGAAAATGAACTTGAAATTTACACTTTACCTGTAAATAAAAAAAGCGGGGTTATAAGTGTAGATATTTTTTATAAAGTTGGCTCAAGAAATGAAAAAATGGGAAAAAGCGGCATAGCTCACATGCTTGAACATTTAAATTTTAAAAGTACAAAAAATTTAAAAGCAGGCGAATTTGATGAGATAGTCAAGGGTTTTGGTGGAGTGGATAATGCAAGTACTGGTTTTGACTATACGCATTATTTTATAAAATGCTCTAGTGAAAATTTAGACAAATCTTTGTGGCTTTTTGCTGAATTAATGCGTAATTTAAATTTAAAAGATGATGAGTTTCAACCCGAAAGAAATGTAGTTTTAGAAGAAAGGCGTTGGAGAACCGATAACAATCCTTTAGGATATTTATATTTTAGATTATACAATCATGCCTTTTTACATCATCCATATCATTGGACTCCAATAGGCTTTTTTAAAGATATACAAAATTGGAAAATAGAAGATATACAAGATTTTCATCAAACTTTTTATCAACCCAAAAATGCTATTTTGCTTGTGAGTGGCGATATTAATGAAGATGAAGTTTTCAATCTTGCTAAAAAACATTTTCAAGATATAAAAAACACCAAAGAAATCCCTATAGTTCATGAAAAAGAACCTGAACAAGATGGTGCTAAACGCGTGATTTTGCACAAAGAAAGCGATACGCAACTACTAGCACTTGCATACAAAATTCCTGCATTTAATCATGAAGATATGCCAAAACTTTGCGCATTGAGTGAGCTTTTAGGAAATGGAAAAAGCTCATTAATAAGTGAAATTTTAATTGATAAATTAGAACTAATCAATGAATTTTATGCCTATGCAAGTGAAAATATAGATGAGAATTTATTTATATTTATTTGTGTTTGTAATGAAAGTATAAAAGCAGAAGATGTTGAAAAAGAGCTTTTGAAAATTCTTGAAGATGTAAAAAATGCCAAATTTGATGATGCTATCATGGAAAAAATCAAAAATACCGTAAAAAGTGATTTTATTTTTTCACTAAGCAATGCAAGTAGCGTTGCAAATATTTATGGATCTTATCTTGCAAAGGGTGATTTAAAACCTTTGCTTGATTATAAAAAAAATATAGAAAATCTAAGCAAAGATGATTTAATTCATTGTGCTAGAAAATACTTCAATGAAGACAAATCTACAACAATAATCTTAAAAAGGGGTGAAAATGGACAATAACATCATCATAGGAGCAATGACAGCTTTAATAACTCCGTTTAAAAATGGAAAATTAGATGAGCAAACTTACCATAAACTCATCAAAAGACAAATCGCAAATGGAATTGATGTAGTAGTGCCTGTTGGAACAACCGGAGAAAGTGCCACCTTAACCCATGAAGAACATAGAATTTGTATAGAAATAGCACTAGATGCATGCAAAGGAAGTTCTTGTAAGGTTTTAGCAGGAGCAGGAAGCAATGCCACACATGAAGCTGTAAGTTTGGCTAAGTTTGCACAAGAGCATGGAGCTGATGGAATTTTAAGCGTTACTCCATATTATAACAAACCCACACAAGAAGGTTTATATCTTCATTATAAAGAAATAGCAAAAAGTATAGATATACCTGTACTTTTATATAATGTCCCAGGAAGAACAGGGTGTGAGCTTCAAACAGAAACTATTATAAGATTATTTAGAGATTGTGAAAATATTTACGGAGTAAAAGAAGCTAGTGGAAGCATTGATAAGTGCGTTGATTTGCTAGCGCATGAACCTAGAATGATACTTTTAAGCGGGGAAGATGCGATTAATTATCCTATACTTTCAAATGGCGGTAAGGGTGTGATTTCAGTTACTTCAAATTTACTTCCTGATATGATTTCAAAATTAACTCATCTAGCTTTAAAAGAAAAATACATTGAAGCTAAAAAAATCAATGATGAGTTATATAATATTAATAAAATTTTATTTTGTGAAAGCAATCCTATACCTATTAAAGCGGCAATGTATATAGCAGGTTTAACCCCTACTTTAGAATATCGTTTGCCACTTTGCAAACCTAGTGATTGCAATTTAACAAAAATAGAAGCGATTATGAAAAACTATAACATAAAAGGATTTTAATGGATACTTTTTTTCAAAATAAAACTTTAGTAATTAGCGGTGGAACAAGAGGGATTGGTAAAGCTATTGTATATGAGTTTGCAAAAGCAGGAGCCAATGTAGCTTTTACTTATAATTCTAATGCAGATTTAGCTCAAGAAATTGTGAAAGATTTAGAAAATAATTATAAAATCAAAGTAAAGGCTTATGAATTTAATATACTTGAACCAGAAACATATAAAGAGTTGTTTGAAAAAATCGATCAAGATTTTGATAGAATAGATTTTTTCATCTCTAATGCTATCATTTCAGGTCGTGCCGTTGTAGGTGGATATACTAAATTTATGAAATTAAAGCCAAAAGGTATTAATAATATTTTCACAGCAACCGTAAATGCTTTTGTTGTTGGAGCACAAGAAGCGGCAAAAAGAATGGAAAAAGTTGGTGGGGGTAGTATATTATCTATTTCTTCAACAGGAAATTTAGTTCATATTGAAAATTATGCTGGTCATGGTACAGCTAAAGCAGCGGTTGAAGCTATGGCAAGATATGCTGCAACCGAGCTTGGTTCTAAAAATATCCGTGTAAATGTAGTTAGCGGTGGACCAATTGATACTGACGCGCTTAAAGCATTTACAAATTATGAAGAGGTAAAAAATGCAACTATCAATCTTAGTCCGCTAAACCGCATTGGACAGCCACAAGATCTAGCTGGCGCATGTTTATTTTTATGCTCTGATAAGGCAAATTGGATCACAGGCCATACTTTGATCGTAGATGGTGGCACCACCTTTAAGTAATATTACCTTAAGGGTGCTTTATAAAGGATTTTAAAAGTATGAATTTACCCAATATCTTAGCTTTTATAAGGATATTATTAGCTCCACTTTTGTTTTTTTTACTTATTAATGATTTCAAAAATATCCATCCTAGTTGGGTAAATTATTTTGCTTGTGTTATTTTTAGCATAGCTGCTTTAACTGATTTTTTCGATGGCTATATTGCAAGAACTTGGAATCAAACTACTAAACTTGGAGCTATTATAGATCCTTTAGCAGATAAAATGCTTATTCTAGCTGCATTTTTAGGGTTATTACTTACACAAAAAGCTGATCCATGGATGGTTTACATTATCTTAGTAAGAGAATTTTTCATCACCGGCTTTAGAGTGGTTATGGTAAGTGAAAAATTTGATGTAAGTGCTTCTTTTGCAGGCAAAATAAAAACAACCTTTCAAATGATAGCTATTATATTTTTAATCATGCAATGGCCTTTTGCCAATACATTGTTATTTATTGCTTTAGTGCTTACACTTTATTCAGCTTTTGAATACATACTAGCTTATGTAAAACATTTAAAAAAAGGTATAAATTGAAATCATATTTATTTTTATTTATTATCTTAGCTATTGGTTTTAAATTTTATTCTTTTAGTTTTTTAATAACACTTTTAGTGATATCTTTTTTAATTTTTTTTCACGAATTAGGACATTTTTTAGCTGCAAAACATATGAGAGTTGATGTAGAAATTTTTAGCATAGGTTTTGGAAAAGCTATTTTTAAAAAAACTTACAAAAATACAGAGTATCGCTTATCCGCCCTACCATTTGGTGGTTATGTCAAGCTTAAAGGACAAGATGATTTAAACCCTAGTGAAAAAAATTATGAGCCAAATAGCTATAACACTTTAAGTCCTTTAGCTAGAATTTATATACTTTTTGCGGGACCATTTTTTAACTTTTTTCTAGCATTTTTACTTTATATAGCCATAGGTTTTTTAGGAGTTCAAAAACTTGCACCTGTTGTTGGAGATATAGCGCCAAACTCAGCTGCACAAAAAGCAAATTTACAAATTGGTGATAAAATCCTAGCTATAGATGGGGTTCAAATTCAAAGTTTTGAAGAAATTGGCAAACTTGTTCACGCAAAACCAATCCTACTTAACATAGAACGCGATAATAAATTTATCAATATCACTTTAACACCGCAAATTGACCAAGGCTATAATGAGTTTTATCAAAAAGTTCAAAAACCTCTTATTGGTATAGCACCTAAGGGTGAGTTTGTTACTATTTATCACTCAGGAATTAGTAGTTTAAAATATGCTTATGAAGAAAGCATAAATGCTTCTTTGCTTATTTTTAAAGGTCTTACTAAAATCATCAGCGGGGAATTAGATGCTAAAAATATGGGTGGAATCATCACTATGGTGGATATAACCTCCAAAGCAGCAAATACTAGTATAGTAGTTTTATTTTTAATCACAGCTTTAATTTCCATCAATCTTGGAGTACTAAATTTACTTCCGATACCAGCACTAGATGGAGGACATATACTTTTTAATCTTTATGAATTAATTTTTAAAAAAGAAGTACCAAAAGTATGTTTTGAATATCTTAGTTATTTTGGCATGGCTTTACTTTTAAGCTTAATGGTATTTGTAACTTACAACGACATTACTCGTTTTATGAGCAATTAATAAGTCCTAGTAGCAAAATCATAGCGATTAAACTCGGCTATACTATTTTTACGATAAAAGCTATTATAAAATTGCTTACTTAAACTTTGTTCATAATTTAGTCTAAACTTAACCCACATTGCCGTTTGATCTTTTGCACTTGTTTTTTCATCTTGATAATTAAGTGATAAATCCAAAATAGAAATTGGAGAATAAGTAATGTTATACTGATTTTGTGTTTCTTTCATGTTAGAATTTACATTTAAAACATTTAAATAAGGTAAATCAAATATAACCCCAAACTCTGTACTATCATCACTATTATTTTCTTTTATATCATAATGATTAGCATATGCTTTAAAATATTGACTAAATTGCAATTCAGCACCAAAACTATTTTTTGCATAAGCTTGTTTATATTGATCGTTAAAATAATTAAAACCAAAATTGATTTCATCAAATTCATAACGATTAATAATTCCCAAAGAATAAGCTTGCTCTAACTGCCCTATTCTTGCTTGTTTTTCTAAAAGTAAAGTAGCATTATCATAATCTAAAATTGAGTTGATATTTTTAATATTTACATTTAAAGCGTTATAATCTAAACTAGCTTCTGTTTTATCCTTTGAGCTTAAATTTAAAACCTGTGCTAAAGAATTACTAGCAAAAGTACCAAAATCAACATTTTGAACTTGATACTCCTGCGGTTTTTGAAAAAATACTTGTTTAGAAATTGCATTTGTTTTTTGTTCTTTAGTTATATTAACATCACCCTCACTTAAGCTTTCTTCTAAATTAGAAGCAAGCGCATTTAAACATATACAACTTAAAAAAATGTATTTTTTCATTTAACCTCTTATTAAATATGTTTTTTATGCTCTATTTCGCTTATCATTTTTTCATTTATATCTTGAATTTGCTTAATATGTGCATAAATTTTTCTTTCCTCTTTGACTATTTGATTGTTTCTTATACAATCAAATAATTTTTCTATATAAGAATTTAAATTTTGATTTAAAACATAAATATTACTTGTAGAATCAAATTTGGCTAAATTTTTATCTTCTATATCTTCTATTTTGGAATTAATCACACAAGAGCAAGCTAGATATGTTTTTAAACAACACTCTAAATAAAGCAATATTTTATTAGTATCAACACTTGTCTTAGAAATCTCATCTAATAAAATTTTAGCTTTCTCATCAACACCGGTAAACACCTCTTGGAATTCTTCTAAACTTGAGTTAGATTTTTTAGCAACTTTATAAGCTTCATTAGTTATGTTTTTAATATTACTCATTTGCTCTATTGATACTTTAATCATCACAGAAATTTCTTTGGCGGCCTCTTGAGTTTTTTCAGCTAAATGTCTTACCTCATCTGCAACTACCGCAAAACCTCTACCATGCTCTCCTGCACGAGCTGCCTCAATAGCTGCATTTAATGCTAAAAGATTGGTTTGCTCTGTAATATCTTCTATAATAGATATAAAAGAAGAAACATTATTAATTTGCTGTGAAAAAGTATCCATTAAAGTATGAATTTGAGTGATATTTTCACCTAAATTTTGCAAATCGACTGAAATTAATTCTGCATTTTTGGCACTTTTTGAAGAATGAGTAGAAATATCATTTGCTTGCTCATATATATCATGCATAGTGCTTGCATTATCATTTAATTTCACATTAATCAAAGCTAATTCTTTTTGCAAAGAATCTGACATATCCTTAGAAACATTTTCAACGACAATACTTCTTATGGATAAATTTTGAGTTTTTTCTATTTCTAAAGTAGCTTCATTAATAATTTTAGCATTATATGCGAAAGTACCCATTAAGCCTTCTAATCTTGCTTTTCTATAAAATCTTTGTTCTTTTACAGCTAAAATAGCATTAAGAATTTCTCTATTAAAAGCCTCCATTTGATCAGCTAAATCATTTACAACCCAACTTAATTTTCCTACTCCAGATTTTGGAACAGCTATATGAGTAATTCTTGCTTCCAAATTTCCTTTTGTAAGCTCATTTAAAACTTGAGTAATCCTTAAAACTTCTTTATTTCTATAATAAGCACTAGCAAGTCCAAATAACACTACTAAAGTTCCAATCACACAAAAAATAAAACCAAAAATATTATTTTCTACTATTTCCAAGATTGCCATCAAACAAAATAAAAATAAAGCAAAATAATTTACAGATTGATTGATATTATATTGATAAAACCAATTCTTCATAACTCATCCCTTTTGTATTTAAATAATCATCAAGTTTCTTCCTTGATGCACCTTTTCCACCTTTTTGCTCTTCAATCAAAAGCTCTTTGTATAATTTTTCTATTTTTTCAACTGCTTCTTTTTTGGGTTTTAAACGCATAGAATAATACCCAACAACTTCTCCTTTGGAATCAAACGAAGGACTGATAAAAGCCAAAACCCAATAAAATGATCCATCTTTTGATAGATTCTTAACATAAGCTATAATCTCTTTTTTACTCTTAAGTCTTTCCCAAAGTAATTCAAAAACAACTTTTGGCATATCCGGATGACGCACTATGTTATGAGGTTTTCCCAATAATTCTTCCTCACTATAGCCCGAAAGAGAAATAAAGATTCTATTGCAATATATGATTTTTCCTGTAGTATCTGTTTTGGAAATAATCATTTGTCCGTCATTGAAAAATTTTTGATTATTATTTGGCAAAATTTTTCTTTTCATATACCCTCCTTAAAATATTAATTTTAATATATCAATATATAAAATTAATAAATCAAAGATTAAATAAGTCCTTTTTTAAGCTTTCTAATTAAGAATCTTGCAGGATGTAAGGCATGTAAAAATTCTTTTTTTATTCTTGGCTCATCAAAAATCAATGAGCTCATCACTCTAGCACAAACAATAGCACTAGCAAAAGCTCTAGATCCATGAGCAATAGAAAAATACAAAGGAATAAAATCATTTGGTATGACTTGATTTTTATTTTTATGCCATAAAAGCGCTTTATAATTTTGCATATAAAAATTTTCATCATAGGCTTGACCTGCTATGGCAAATCTATCACTAGAATATGATCTAAATCCTACTTTACCGCCCATTATCTCTAAATTTTCATCATGTAAAAACTCTTTTATGTTTTCAATATTTTGTAAATCATCATTTTTTAAAAGCGTTGTATCTTGATTAAGCCTATCATAACTTGCACCAATAAGTTGTAAATTAAGCTCCTCATTAATAGGACAAATATATCCTTTAGAAGATAAGGCATGCGGGTTTTTTAAAAATGGTTTTAAATGAGTACATTGACCTCTTACACTACTTAATTTCATATATTTATACTCTAAAAATTTCTTAGCATCAGCACCTTGAGCATAGATTAACACATCATAATCTTTTAAAATTTTTTGATTATTAAAATTTAAAAAAAACTTTTCATTTTTATAAGAATAATCTTTAAATTCATACTCAAAAAATACCCTAGCCTTGCTTTTTTGCAAAAGTGTCTTCACAAGCTCTTGAGGTTTTATACAAAATCCATCTTTTAAAAAGGCTTGATTATTAATAATTTCAAATAAAACATTATCTTTTTGACTATCAAAACGCTCTTGCATAAGCTCATTATGAGCAAATTCATAAACCCCTTGTGGAATTAAATTTAAAATTTGTCTATAAAATCTACTTGCTTCTAAAAAAGCATATTGTGAAAACTCACCCAATAAAACATCTGGTTTTAAAATCAAAGAGCTTAAAATTCCATTGATATTTCCAGAAGCGCCTTTTCCTAATGAATTTTCTTTTTCAAAAACATCTACTTGAACATTTCTTAAAGAAAGCTCATAAGCCATGCTTACTCCGGCTATACCTGCTCCGATAATAGCTATTTTTTGAATCTCTTTTTTTAAAGATGGGGTATTAAAATATGCAAATTTATCTTCAAATTCTAAACCATTAAAAATGGCTTGTATCATTTCTCTTTTTCTAAAACCTTTTATCTTTTGCACTTGAAAATTGTTGTTAATTAAAGCCTTTTTTAAAACACTAGCAGAAGAAAAAGTTAAAACCTTAGCATTTATTTTTGAGTTTTTAGCAACATCGTTTATAATATTATCATCAAACATATCTTGATTTTTAGAAGGTGAAAAACCATCTAAATACCAAATATTTGCCTTAAAGTCTAAATTTTGTAGATTTTCTTTAGCATCACCAAACACCAAATCTAAAAAACAATCTTGAAAATAAAACCTATAAACTCCATCCTTACATGGAGGATAAAAATTTAAAAATTGCTCTAAAACTTCTTTAAATTCCTCATAAAAACCAAGTTTTTTATAAATTTCTCTTAATTTATCTTTTTCTATATAAAAATTTTCAAAGCTAAGATAAAAAAGTCTTTGATTATGTTTTTTTTCTTTTAAAAAACGCTTTAATGTAAGAAAGAAATTTAAGCCTATACCAAAACCAAGTTCTGCTACAATAGTTTGTTTGTTTTCAAAGTCAAAAGCATTTGTATATATAAATTTGCTTTCACTTAAACCATCACTAGAATTAAAATAATAATCATCAAAATCCAAAGAAAAAGGCGCATTATTTTTTATAATAATATTTGCTTTTTTCATTGATTCTTATAAAAATAACTTTCAATTCCATTGGCAATACCAATGGCTAATAATTCTTGGAAATTTTTATTTGTCAATCTATTTCTTTCACTAGGATGACTAATATAACCTGTTTCAATCAAAATCGCTGGCATTTGTGCTCCTACTAAAACCCAAAACGGAGCCTCTCTAACCCCGCCATCAACAACTTTATATTTTTTTCTTACATTGCTCAAAATTTTTTTCTGCACATCGATAGCTAATTTATTTGAAGCAACTATTTTTTCACGATTTAAAAAATTTAAAAATGTTTGCTTGGAAAAATAATTCATTTCTTCAAAATCTGATTGATTTTCTGCTTCAGCAGCTTTTTTACTTCTTTCGCTTCTTGCAGGAGATAAAAAGAAAGTTTCAATTCCTTGTAAAGTCTTAGCTCTTTGTTTATTTGGTGCTGCATTTGCATGGATAGAAATAAACAAATCTGCCATTTTCTCATTAGCCATGGAAGTTCTATCTCTAAGGTTTATAAATTTATCAGTACTTCTTGTGTAATAAATTTTATATCCTCTTTTTTTTAGCTCATTTCCAAGTTTTAAAGCCACACTTAAAACTACATCCTTTTCTCTAACACCCTTATCTCCTAAAGTTCCTGGATCCTTACCTCCATGACCTGGGTCAATTACTATAATTTTGCCTGATTTTTTGATAGTAGCTTTTGCTGCTTTTGAAGTATTTTTTACTGGCGTTTTTTTAATCTTTTTCTCAAATCCTACAAATAGCTCATCATCATCCAAATCAAGACTAGTCTTAAAATCACTAGTAGAATTTAAAACAATTCTTACTGTAGTTTTATTAAACTGCACTATTGTGATAGATTGATTTTTATTAATATCAATTTTTTTTCTATCGCCTTCTAGAATGGCTTCAAAACTCACAATAGAGCGATACATTTTACCATCTTTAAAAGAGTTGATTTTAATATCTTCAATATCAATATCATTATTTAATTTTAAATTAACACCACTTTTATCTTTACTTGATTTTAAAATATATAAAGGTTCATTTCTAACAACTTCTTTTTTAACTTCTGTTTTTTTAATCTCGCTTTGTTTTTTAACTATAGGTTTAGGTTCTTCTTTTTTTTCTATTTTTTCAAGTCCCATAAAAAGACTTTGATCTTTAAGCTCTATTTTTACTTTTAACTCTTTTTTAGAACTCAAAACTAAACGCATGCTAGTTGGATTAAATTGTGATACAATAATATCAAAATCTTTAAATTCAAAATTTCTCTTTGGCCCTTTTAAAATTCCATCAAAATCTGCAACATAACGAAAATTATCACCTTTTAAAGTAAAATTTTTTATATCTTTTTGGCTAATTTTTTCACTCAAATCAAGCAAAATACCATTATCTAATTTTTTAACATCAAGAATAAAAAGCTCTTTTTGTGCCGAAGTTTTTTTATCTTCTTTTTTATCTTCTTTTTTATCTTCTTTTTTATCTTCTTTT